>NZ_JBHYKH010000182.1:0-16054 GCF_042741275.1 Streptomyces sp. NPDC058964 | reverse complement strand
TATCGCGCACTGTCGTGCCCCCCGCCCCGATGGGTGGCCTGCCCGCGGTCGGGGGCGCGGGGGCCGCCCGTGGGGTTGGCGGGCTGCGGGGGGGCTGGCTGGCGCGGCGCGGCACGACACGGCGTGTCCGTCCCGGTCACGGCACGGCTCGTGGCGGACCTGGAACGCCGCCACCGTACCGTCACGCCGTGAGCGTGCCCCGGCTCAGCGCTGCGACGACTCGTCGGCCGGGTACGTGGTGCGGCACCGTCGAGCAAGACCGAGGACGATGAGCAGCCGGGAGAACGGCGGACGCCCGCCGCCCCCGGGTGAGGGAGCGACGGGCGCCCGGTCAAGTCGCGGCGGGCCGAGGTGTGTTCGGCGTCAGACCGCCGAACCCGCCTTCCACTGGGCCCAGTCCATGTTCCAGCCGTTGAAGCCGTTGTCCGGGGCCACGGTCTTGTCACCGGTGTTCTTGACGACGACCACGTCACCGAGGATGGAGTTGTTGTACATCCACGCGGCGGGCGTGTTCGGGTCGTTCGCGCCCTTGGTGTCGGACAGGCCCACACAGCCGTGGCTGGTGTTGACGCTGCCGAAGATGGACTTCGCGCCCCAGTAGTTGCCGTGCAGGAAGGTGCCGGAGTTGGTCAGGCGGATGGCGTGGGGCACGTCCTTGATGTCGTACTCGCCCTTGCCGTCGTCGTCGGTGAAGCCCACGGTCGCGCCGTTCATGCGCGTCTCCTTGAACTTCTCGGACATCACCATGATGCCCTCGTACGTCTTGTTCTCGGGCGAACCGGCGGAGATCGGGATGGTCTTGACGACCTTGCCGTCCCGCGTGACCTTCAGCTGCTTGGTCTGCGCGTCGACGTAGGAGATCTGGTTGCGGCCGATGTGGAAGGTGACCGTCTTCTGCTGCACGCCGTAGACACCGGAGGCACCCTGGACGCCGTCGAGCGCGAGCTTCAGCGTGACGGTGGAGTTCTCCTTCCAGTACGTCTCCGGACGGAAGTCGATGCGGTTGGCGTTGAACCAGTGGCCCACGACCTCCTGACCGCTGCTGGAGGTGACCGTGATGCCCTTCTGGACGGCGGCCTTGTTGGTGATCGCCTTGTCGAAGTTGATCGACACGGGCATGCCGACGCCGACGGTGGAGCCGTCCTCCGGCGTGAAGTTGCCTATGAAGCTGTTGGCCGGGGAGACCGTGGTGAACGAGGCGTTCTCGTGGGCGACGCGGCCCTCGGAGTCCTTGGCCTCGGCGGCGACCTTGTAGTTGGTGGACCGCTCCAGCTGGGTGGTCGGCTTCCAGGTCTTCTTGTCGGCGGACAGCGTGCCGGTGACGGCCTTGCCGTCGGCGGTGGTCATGGCCACGCTCGTGAGTGTGCCCTTGCTGACCGTGACGGCGGCGGAGTTGTTGATGGAGGCGTTGTTCGAGCCGTCCTTGGGCGTGATCGTGATCTGGGCCTCGGAGGACTTCTTGGCGGCCGCCTCGTCCGCCTTGGCCTGCGAGGTGTCACCGCTGCCACTGCCGGAGGCCTTGTCGTCGCCGCCGGAACACGCCGTGAGCACCAGCACACCGCCGAGCAGTGCGGACGCGGCCATGAGGCCCTTGCGCCGCTTACTGTCCGTCATCACACGCTTCTCCATCGTTGCCGAGTCCACGAAACACCGAGAGTCCCCGTTGAGAATCTTCAACGCTACGGCCCGTGCGTCCCGTTCCGCATTCCCCGAATGTGTGGGGCACACCACGTTCGCCGGGGCGGGTGGTGCGGAAGTCGGCCGTGCGCCCTCCGAGACGACGAAACCCCGGACGGCGGTTGCCGGCCGGGGTCACGGAATCCCCGGGGAACTCAGCCGATGCCGTCCTCTTCCTCGTCGTCCGCGCCATCATCCTCGTCGAGGTCCCACTCGGGCGAATCCGGGTCGTACTCGATCCGCTCGCTGGACCAGGATGCCTGCTGGAGCTCCACCCCCGGCACCTCGCTGACCAGGTCGAACGGGTCCACGAGATAGGCGAGGGCCTCCGCGGTGTCCTCCGTCACAGCCACTTCGGCGTGCGTCCGCTCCTCTTCCGGCATCTCGGTGTCCCCGGCGAGGCGCTGCAGCGCCCGCTTCGTCACGGCGTTCGCGTCCTCGACCTCGAGGACCAGCTCCACCCGAAGGCGCACAAAACGTGATGTCTCTGGAGTGCTCATGCCCGGAGCGTACGGCTGAAACCTCCCGTGACTTTCCCGTGACCCGCGACTTTCACTAACATCGCCCCACACGGCCAATTCGCCAGCGTCACAAGGGGGATCGATATTCCGTGTCATCCGCTCGCCGCCCGCTGCTGACCGCCACCGCCGCGGGGACCCTCCTGGGTGCCCTGTGGTTCGTCCCGTCCGCCAACGCGTCACAGGAAGCCCCGGCGAGAGCGGAGACTTCGGCGACGCAGGTGACACAGCAGGCCCGGGCGGTTTCCGAGGCGACCGCGGAGACCGCGGCGGACGCGGCGGACGGCACACGGCTGGCCGACACGGGAAGCCCCGACACCACGCCGTATGTGGTCGGCGGCACGCTCTTCCTCGCCGTGGGTGCGGGCTTTGTGGTGTATTCGGTACGCCGCGAACGCATGGGTTTTTAAAAAACTTGACGTTTCTTTGAGCTACGTTTCATAGTCCGCTCATGAAGAGATCATCGGGCGTGCGGCTGTGCGCCACCGCCGCAGTGAGCGTGCTGTCGCTCGCCCTTGTCACGGGCTGTTCCGACGGGGGTTCCAAGAACTCCGCAGGCTCCGGAGGTTCCAAGGGGTCGGAACCGGCCGCGAAGGCGCTGAGCGCCGCGGAGTTGAAGAAGCTGATCATCGCCGAGGGCGAGGTGCCCGGCTACAAGGTCGGGCCCGTCGAGGGGGGCATCCCCGCCGACGACAAGGTCAAGGCGGACGACGCCAAGTGCGACCCGTTGCTCGATGCCCTGACCGGTGTCGCGCCCGGCGAACCGGCGGTGCACACCAGCCGCATGGCCACCGAGAACAAGAAGGACCCCACGGACGACGCCACGTCCCTGGACGACCTGGCCGACGGCAAGTTCGAGGACGCGCTCAAGAAGTCCATGGACCTGGACGTCACCGTGGTCACCCTGGCCTCGTACGACGGTGACGGCGCCGAGAAGGGCCTGCGGGCGGTCTCCGACGCGGTGAAGGCCTGCTCGGGCGGCTTCTCCGGCGTGCAGGACGGCGAGAAGGGGAAGTTCACCAAGGTCGCCGAGGAGAAGTCCTCCGGCACGGGTGACGAGTCGGTGGCCTTCACCGCGACCAACGACACCGGGGACGAGGGCCCCCTGCCGCTGCACGCGGAGGTCGTGCGGCACGGGAACACCCTCGCCACGTACTCCACCATCAACATCGGCGCGATGATGAACAAGAAGGCCTACACGGTGTCGGCCCCGGTCATCAAGGCCCAGGCGGCCAAGCTCAAGTGACGCAGGAGACGCAAGAGGGGCCCGTCCGAGGACAGGGCCCCTCTTCGTTCCGCGCCTACCGGAGCGGTCCGGTGACCTTCTCCGCGGCGGCGACGAGCCCGCCGCCCCGCACGAAGGCGTCGGCTGCCGCGAGGTCGGGCGCCAGGAACCGGTCCGGGCCGGGGCCCTCGACACCGGCCGCCCGTACGGCCTCGATGACCGCCTGCGACGCCGGAGCCGGGGTGAGGCCCTCGCGCAGCTCGATGGCGCGGGTGGCCGCGTACAGCTCGACGGCGATGATCCGGGTCAGGTTGTCGACCGCGGTGCGCAGTTTGCGCGCGGCCGACCAGCCCATGGACACATGGTCCTCCTGCATGGCGGAGGACGGGATCGAGTCCGCGGAGGCGGGTACGGCGAGCCGCTTCATCTCGCTGACCAGGGCGGCCTGGGTGTACTGGGCGATCATGAGCCCGGAGTCCACACCCGCGTCGTCCGCGAGGAACGGCGGCAGGCCGTGGCTGCGGTTCTTGTCGAGCAGCCGGTCGGTGCGGCGCTCGGCGATGGAGCCGAGGTCGGCGGCGGCGATGGCGAGGAAGTCGAGGACGTAGGCCACCGGAGCGCCATGGAAGTTGCCGTTGGACTCGACGCGGCCGTCGGGCAGGACGACCGGGTTGTCGACGGCGGAGGCCAGTTCGCGCTCGGCGACCAGACGGGCGTGCGCGAGGGTGTCGCGGCCGGCGCCGGCGACCTGCGGGGCGCAGCGCACGGAGTAGGCGTCCTGGACACGGGGCGCGTCGTCCTGGTGGTGGCCGGTGAGCTGGGAACCCTTGAGCACGGCCAGCATGTTGGCGGCGGAGGCGCCCTGGCCCGGGTGCGGGCGGATGGCGTGCAGCTCGGGAGCGAGCACCTTGTCCGTGCCGAGCAGCGCCTCCAGGCTGAGGGCGGCGGTGATGTCGGCGGACTTGTAGAGGGTGTCGAGGTCGTCGAGGGCCATGAACAGCATGCCGAGCATGCCGTCGGTGCCGTTGAGGAGGGCGAGGCCCTCCTTCTCGCGCAGTTCCACCGGGGTGATGCCGTGCTCGGCGAGCAGTTCCCCGGCCGGGCGGACGGTCCCGTCGGGTCCTTCGGCGTCGCCCTCGCCCATGAGCGTGAGCGCGCAGTGCGAGAGCGGGGCCAGGTCGCCGGAGCAGCCGAGCGAGCCGTACTCGTGCACGACCGGGGTGATTCCCGCGTTCAGCACGTCGGCCATGGTCTGGGCGACCTCGGGCCGCACGCCCGTGTGCCCGGAGCAGACGGTCTTGAGGCGCAGGAACTGCAGGGCCCGTACGACTTCCCGCTCGACGCGCGGCCCCATGCCGGCGGCGTGCGAGCGGACGATGTTGCGCTGCAGCTGGGCGCGCAGCTCCTGGCTGATGTGCCGGGTCGCCAGGGCACCGAAGCCGGTGCTGACGCCGTAGACCGGTTCCGGCTTGGCCGCCAGCGCGTCCACGATCTCCCGGGCCGCCGCGAGGGCCGCCACCGCCTCCGGGGAGAGCTCGACCCGGGCGCCGCCGCGCGCCACGGCGAGAACGTCGGACGCCGTGACACCGGACGTCCCCACCACCACAGTGTGCATATCCATATTCAGGAGCGTACGCATTGAATGCAGCGATGTCACTAGTGGGGAGCGGGACTGACCCTTACCTGTCTCACGTCACAGCGGACGCCCCCGGAAGCTGCGCCGTTCGGGCCGCTCGGGAGCCGGCGCGTCGGCCAGGCGCATCACCGGGTCGCCGGGACCCTCCCGGCCGGCCACGACCGGCCGGTCGGCACGGACCGCCTTGGCGCGGTACTGCGCGGCGTCGGCGAGGCGGAAGAGCCGGCGCGCGCAGCGGACCGGCCCGATGGCCTCCGCCGTGGAGGCGATCCCGCACGCGACCCCCTCGCCCAGCTCCAACTCCGCGGCACGGCGGCACAGTTCGTCCGCGGCCTTGACCACGTCGTCGGCGGGGGGACCGACCACGAGAAGGCAGAACTCGTCGCCGCCGAGGCGCGCCGCGAGGGCCCCCGGCAGCATCGCGCCGCACAGCGACAGCACGGAGCCGAAGCGCTCCAGGAGCCGGTCGCCGACGGCGTGCCCACGGGTGTCGTTGACGCGCTTGAGCCCGTTCAGGTCGCAGACGACCAGGCTCACCACGACACCCTCCCTGCGGTGCAGGTCGATGGCCTCGTCGAGACGCTCGTCCACCGCGCGCCGGTTGGCCAGGCCGGTGAGCGAGTCCGTGTACGCCAGGCGCCGGGCCTCCTCCAGCCGCTCGGTCTGCGCGAGCCCGGCGGCGACGACGGCGGCCAGCACGGTGGCGAAGTCGGCGTCGGCCCGGCCGAGGTCGGGGGCACCGGCCGGGCGGGCGACGTAGAGCTCGCCCCACGCGCGGCCGTGCAGGACGACCGGGGCGACCACGCAGGAGCCGCGGCCGCGACGGCGCAGGGCGGCGACGCGCTGGTGGAGGTAGCCGGGGCGGCCGGCGGCGAGTCCGTCGGCGGTCTCCACCCATGCGTTGGGCCCGCCGCCCCCGGCCCAGCGCTCGTGCAGGAACTCGGTGATCTCGGGGAACTGGTGCACGGGGTAGGCCTCGGCCTCCGGGAACTCCTCCTCGTCCGGGGTGCACTCCCCCACGTTCACGAGGACCCGTAGCCGCCCGAGGTCCCGCTCCCACACCGACAGCGCGGCGAAGCTCCCGTCCAGCGCGCGGCACGCGCCGAGCGCCGCGGCCCGCCAGGACTCCCGTTGGGTGCGCGCCGCCGCCATCCCCTGCGCCAGCGCCACGACGGCCCCGAACCGCTTGTCCTCACCCATCACTCCAGGTTAGGGACGTTTGGAATGAATCGGGAATTTGGTGCGGCGAACAGGTGGGGCGGCGGCCGTGGCGGGCCGGCCTCGGCGACCGCAGGCCCGGACTGCCGCCCCAGCGCCGGACGGGCGGGATTCCGCCGGGTCACTCTCCGGGCCACTCCGGCTTCCGCTTCTCGTTGAACGCGCGCACGCCCTCCGCCCGGTCGCCCGAGAACGCCACCGACCGCCAGGCCGCGTCCTCGACATCCAGCCCAGCCCTCAGGTCCAGCCCGTGCCCGAGCCGCATCGCCCGCTTCGCCGCACGCAGACCGACCGGGGAGTTCCCGGCGATCCGCTGGGCCAGCGCCAGCGCCTCGTCCCGGTCGCGCCCCTCGTCCACCAGCTGGTCCACCAGCCCGAGCCCCAGCGCCTCGGCCGCCTCCAGCCGCCGCGCCGTGAAGATCAGTTCGGCCGCTCGGGCCGCCCCGACCCGCCGGGGCAGCAGCTGGGTTCCGCCGCCGCCCGGAATCACCCCGACCGACACCTCGGGCAGCCCCACCACGGCCGTGCGGTCGGCCACGATGAGATCACAGGAGAGCGCGAGCTCGAAGCCGCCGCCCAGCGCGAAGCCGTGCACCGCGGCGACGGTCGGCATCGGCAGTTCCAGCACTCCGGTGTACGCGCCCCGCGTCACCGGCCGCTGCCGTACCAGATCCGCGTCGGTGAAGGAGTTCCGCTCCTTCAGGTCGGCCCCGACACAGAACGCCCGCTCGTGCGTGGAGGTCAGGACGACCACTCGCGCGTCCCGGTCGGCGGCGAGCGCGGCGCACGCCCCGCCGATGGACCGGGCCATCTCCGTGGAGACGGCGTTCATCGCCTTGGGCCGGTCCAGCACGAGCTCCGCGACGTGCCCGTGCCGTCGCACCAGCACGAACTCCCCGAACCGCTCCTCGCTCATGACACCCTCCGGTCGACGTGTTAACGCGGGTTAACCTTCTGCCGCCCCGATCATCGCAGCCGCGCCCGGCCGGGAAAAGAGCCGGCCCGGCTGTCCCCGTTCGGGTGACATTCCACCCGACTCCCGCCACACCGCCCTTGTGAGCGCATAGCGTGCGCTCCGCCACGGCGCATCGGGGGCGCGCAGCGGGGAGGGATGACAATGACGGACACCGACACAGCCCGTACCGGGACGACACCCGCCGAGGCGGCGGGCGCGTCTGCGGAAACGTTCGGAGCAGCGGATACGGCCGTCGCCGTGCCCCTCTCCGGGCGCGGCCGCCACCGCAGGCCCCGCCCGCGCAAGGCCCTGTTCGCCACCGGGGGACTCGCCCTGGCCGCCGGTGTCCTCACTCTCGTACGCATGGCACCCGAGTCCGGGGTCGGCGCGCCGGGCACCGCCGAGGCCGAGCCCCGGCCGGACCCGGGTGGCGGCGAGCGGTCCGCGGCGAACACGGCCGCGACCGCCGTGGGCGTGCCGACGGCACCGCCCTCGGCCACCTCCGTCATGGGCGGGGTGAGCGGCACGCCGGCCTCGTCCGCCGTCCCGTCCCGGCCGACGGACATCCCCACGACGATCCCGACCGCCGTCCCACGGACCACGCACGGCCCTGCGGGGCCCGGCACCGACGCGGGCCCGACGCCGGCCAGGACACCCTCCGCGCCGCCACCCGGCCCGACGCACACGCCGGCACCGGAGCCGAGCCGCTCCACGAGCGCGCCCGCGCCGGAGCCGAGCACGCCGGGGGGCCTGTGCATACCGGTGATCGGACTGTGCGTGGACCCGCTGGGAGCCTCACGTGGCCAGGGCCAGGGCCAGGGTGGACAGGGCCTGCTGCCCCAGGGCTAGGGTTCGCCGTCCCGGCGGGTGAGCAGCCACGGCTCGACGACACCGAGTCCACGGACCGGGCGCTGCCACATCGGCTGCAACGCGAAGCGGTACGTCGGCGGCTCCTCGCCCTCCTTCTCCGCCGCCGCGGCGGCCTCGGCCGCCTCCGCCTCCGAGGCGGGCGCCTCCCCGCTGCGGATCAGTTCCTCGGCGAAGGCGCTGTCGACGAGGACGGCGTCGCGCGGCGCTATCGACGTCAGCCGGGAGGCTAGGTTCACCGTCGTTCCGAACACATCGCCCATCCGGGTGGTCACCGTGCCGAAGGCCATGCCGACGCGCAGTTCCGGCATCGTCTCGTCGTTCGCCATCGTCTCGACCAGGCGCAGGGCGATGTCGGCGGCGATGCCCGCGTCGTCTGCTGCGTACAGCACCTCGTCGCCCAGGGTCTTGATGAGCCGGCCGCCGCGCGCGGCCACCAGGTCGGCGGCGGTGGTCTCGAAGGCCTCGACGAGCTCGCCGAGCTCCTCCTCCTCCATCCGGCGGGTCAGCCTGGTGAACCCGACGAGGTCGGCGAAGCCGACCGCCAGCCGCCGGTCGACCATCTCCTCGTCGTCGGCCCCCTGCACGACCCGGCCGGCCGAGGCGGCGAGCTGACGGCGCCAGACGTAGACCAGGAACTCCTCCAGCTCGGGCAGGAGCAGCTCGACGATCGGGTACGTCACCTCGGTGCGCGTCATGCCCGGCTCGGGCGGTTCGGTCAGGCCCTCCAGGAAGGAGTCGATCTGCCATTCGGCCAGACGGGCGGTGGTCTGCCCGGTGGACCGGGCCACCTGCACCGCCATCGCCTCGCTGAGCAGCCCCGCCTCGACGAGACCGGCGAGCCGGCGCAGGGCGAGGACGTCGGCCTCGGTGAGGGCCTTGGCCTGCCCGATGTCGGCGAAGCCCATGGCCCGCCAGAAGCGGGAGGCAAGTTCCATGGAGACTCCGGCGCTGCGCGCCGCCTGGAACGGGGTGTAGCGGCGCTCGGCGCCCAGGATGAGCGTCTCGAGACGCAGGGCGAGCGGATCCTCGCCGGAGTCGGCGTCGTGGGAGTCCTCCCGCTCGTGCGGAGCCGGGAGTGGGGGAGGGTCCACCGGGCCGTCCGCGCCCGCGCCGGAGCCCGTGTCGTCGACGGTCACGCCTGTTGCCCTTCCGATCTGCCGCGGTCACGTATCGACCGGCCTCAACTCTACGGCAGGTGTGCGCCAGCTCACTCCGTCAGGTGGGCCGACGGTGAAGGTGTTCGGTGCCGGTCCAGTTGCCCGTGCCGGTGCGGGCGCTCCCTGGGGGCTGGCGCCCCAGTTCCCCGCATCAACCCGAACCACCACGCCCTCAAACACCTGACAACTGAAACCGAACACCGGCAACTGAAACGACACCGCCGCCGGGCCATGACAATGGGGCGACGGCGTCGGCCCGGGTCACCACAGTCGCCCGAAGAAGCCGACCCGGTCACGTCGCTCAGCCGATGGTGCCGCCAGGAGCCACGACAGCCGGCCGTGTCACCAACCTGTCCGAACAGCGCACCTAGGCCGGCCGCAGGTGGACGATGTCGCCCGCGCCCACCGGCTCCTGTACTCCGTTCTCCGTGGCCAGGACCAGTCTTCCGTCGCCGTCGATCGCCACGGCCTCGCCGGTGATCGAGCGGTCGCCGGGCAGTTCCGCCCGTACGATGCGGCCCAGCGTGGCGCAGCCCGCCGCGTAGGTCTCCTGGAGGCCGCTGGCCGCGGGGTCGCCGCCGGTCGAGCGCCAGCGGCCGTACCAGTCCTCCAGGGAGCGCAGGACGGCCCGCAGCAGCGGGTCGCGGTCCGTGGTCGTCGCGCCGGCCAGCGCCAGCGAACCGGCCTGCGGCACCGGGAGCTCGTCCGCGCGGAGCGTGACGTTGATGCCGACGCCCACGACCACGCCGTCCTCGCCGGCCCGCTCCGCCAGGATCCCGCCGGTCTTGCGCTCCTCGTCACCCACGGTCACCAGCAGGTCGTTGGGCCACTTGAGTGACGTGTCCACCCCGGCCGCCCTCGCCAGGCCCGTCGCCACCGCCACGCCCGTGAGCAACGGCAGCCAGCCCCAGCGGGCCACCGGCACCTCGGCGGGATTGAGCAGCACCGAGAAGAAAAGACCGGAGCGGGGCGGCGCCGTCCAATGACGGTCCATGCGGCCGCGCCCTGCGGTCTGTTCCTCGGCGACGAGCACCGCGCCCTCGGCGGCCTTCCCCGCCGCGGCCCGGGCCACCAGGTCGCTGTTCGTGGAGCCGGTGCGCTGCACCACGTCGACCTCGGACCAGAGAGCGCCCTCCCGCACCAGCGCCCGTCGCAGCGCGGCCGTGTTGAGGGGTGGACGGTCCAGGTCGGACCACCGGTTGTCGTTCGCGTCTGAAGCATCTCGCGGCGTCATGCAAGCCACCCTAGGTGTGGTAAACGCCGCACTGCCGATTGATAGGCGCGCCACTACGCTACGGATGAGTAACCGTCCCCCCTTTTGAGCAGGCAGGGAGCCGCATCCCGATGTCCGAGCCGGAAGAGATCGACATTCACACGACCGCGGGCAAACTCGCGGATCTGCAGCGCCGTATCCAGGAAGCGACGCACGCCGGCTCGGAACGCGCCGTCGAGAAGCAGCACGCCAAGGGCAAGTTGACGGCCCGTGAGCGCATCGACCTGCTGCTTGACGAAGGGTCATTCGTCGAGCTGGACGAGTTCGCCCGGCACCGCTCCACCAACTTCGGTCTGGAGAAGAACCGCCCGTACGGAGACGGTGTAGTCACCGGCTACGGAACGGTCGACGGGCGCCCCGTGGCCGTGTTCTCACAGGACTTCACCGTCTTCGGCGGCGCGCTCGGCGAGGTGTACGGCCAGAAGATCGTCAAGGTCATGGACTTCGCCCTGAAGACCGGTTGCCCGGTCATCGGCATCAACGACTCCGGCGGCGCCCGGATCCAGGAGGGCGTGGCCTCGCTCGGCGCCTACGGCGAGATCTTCCGCCGCAACACCCACGCCTCCGGCGTCATCCCGCAGATCAGCCTCGTCGTGGGCCCCTGCGCGGGCGGCGCGGTCTACTCCCCGGCCATCACCGACTTCACGGTCATGGTCGACCAGACCTCGCACATGTTCATCACCGGCCCCGACGTCATCAAGACGGTCACCGGCGAGGACGTCGGCTTCGAGGAGCTGGGCGGCGCGCGGACCCACAACTCCGTCTCCGGCGTGGCGCACCACATGGCCGGTGACGAGAAGGACGCCATCGAGTACATCAAGCAGCTGCTGTCGTACCTGCCGTCCAACAACCTCACCGAGCCCCCGGCCTTCCCGGAGGAGGCCGACCTCACCGTCACCGACGAGGACCGCGAACTCGACACGCTGGTGCCGGACAGCGCGAACCAGCCGTACGACATCCACACGGTGCTCGAGCACGTCCTGGACGACGCCGAGTTCTTCGAGACGCAGCCGCTGTTCGCGCCGAACATCGTCACCGGCTTCGGACGGGTGGAGGGCCACCCCGTCGGGATCGTCGCCAACCAGCCGATGCAGTTCGCCGGCTGCCTGGACATCAAGGCGAGCGAGAAGGCCGCCCGCTTCGTGCGGACCTGCGACGCCTTCAACGTACCGGTGATCACCTTCGTCGACGTGCCGGGCTTCCTGCCCGGTGTCGGCCAGGAGCACGACGGCATCATCCGGCGCGGCGCCAAGCTGATCTACGCCTACGCGGAGGCCACGGTCCCGCTGATCACCGTGATCACCCGCAAGGCCTTCGGCGGCGCGTACGACGTCATGGGTTCCAAGCACCTGGGCGCCGACCTCAACCTGGCCTGGCCCACCGCCCAGATCGCGGTCATGGGCGCGCAGGGTGCCGTCAACATCCTGCACCGCAGGACCATCGCCGAGGCGGAGGACGTCGAGGCGACCCGCGCGCGGCTGATCCAGGAGTACGAGGACACCCTCCTCAACCCCTACATCGCGGCCGAACGCGGCTACATCGACTCGGTGATCATGCCGTCCGACACCCGCCGGCACATCGTCCGGGGTCTGCGTCAGCTGCGCACCAAGCGGGAATCCCTGCCTCCGAAGAAGCACGGAAACATCCCCCTCTAGGCCCCGCTGACCTTTGGAGCGGTCATGAACATCAAGGTCGTACGAGGCAACCCCACCCCGGAGGAGCTCGCCGCCGCCCTGGCGGTGGTCCGCGCCCGCGCCGCGGCGGCAGCGGCAACGCCGCCCGGCGCGCCCGGCCCGAGGGACTCCTGGTCGGATCCGGCCCGTATCGCGGCCCATCGCGTGCCGCAGCCGGGCCCGGCGTCCTGGAGCCGCACCTACTGGCCGGGCTAGGTCCTGTCCCCCAGGGGCGCGGGGCCGCGTCGATGTGCGGCTCCGCCGCCCGGGGCGCACGCCACTGCAGCGAGGGGGCCGATTTGAGTACTTGTACTCAGGCCCCCTCCCCCGCTCCAGCCCCACGCTGGTGACATGCTGTGGTCAGACCCGGAGAACGAGCCGCCGAAAGAACTGCGTGACATGCAGGAGATGCTGCGGCGGCTCGGCCTCCTGATGGCCCTGGCCATGGTGCTGGCGATGATCGTGATCGGTCTGAGGTGAGCGCGGCGGCGCCACGTGGCTAACCTGACCGCATGACTGCTTTGCCGCGCAGGCGACTCGTGCTCGCCTCCCAGTCCCCCGCCCGGCTCGGACTCCTCAGACAGGCCGGCCTCGACCCCGAGGTGATCGTCAGCGGCGTCGACGAGGACGCGATCAGCGCGCCCACACCCGCCGAGCTGGCGCTCGCCCTGGCCGAGGCGAAGGCCTCCGTGGTGGCGGCCCGGCCGGAGGTGCAGGGCGCCCTGGTGATCGGCTGCGACTCGGTGCTGGAGCTGGACGGCCAGGCGCTGGGCAAGCCCTCGGACGCCGAGGACGCCACCGCCCGCTGGAAGTCGATGCGCGGGCGCGCGGGGATCCTCCAGACGGGGCACTGTGTCTGGGACACGACGAACAAGCGGTACGTGTCCGGGACCGCGTCCACGGTCGTGCGGTTCGGCGAGCCGACGGACGAGGAGATCGCCGCCTACGTCGCCTCCGGAGAGCCGCTCTACGTCGCCGGGGCGTTCACCCTGGACGGCCGTTCGGCACCGTTCATCGAGGGCATCGACGGCGACCACGGCAACGTGATCGGCATCAGCCTGCCCCTCGTCCGGCGCCTGCTGGCCGAACTGGGCGTCGGCATCACGGAGTTGTGGGCGTCAGCCGAGTGACCGGGGCGGCCAGGGCGGGAACGTCGTCCTGGGGCTCCTCCGTGTCGCCCTTGCCCTTCGGCTCCCCCGCCGCGTCGCCCGACGGGGCCCCGGCGGCCGCCTCGGCCCGCTCCGGGGCGCTCTCGGCCTCCGGGGCGTCACCGGCCTCGGGGCCGCCGCCCGCAGCGGTCTCCGCCGCGCCGTCCTGGCCGTCGTACGTCATCAGGAGCAGCACGATCAGCCCCAGGACGACCACCATGAACAGGAACGCGGTCCAGCCCACCATCCCCCAGACGAGTGCGCCCAGCAGCGCGTGCACCACGGCCGCGCTGATGAGCAGGACACGCCCGAAGCCGGCCGGAGCGCGGTCGCGTATCGCCACGAGCACGGCGACCAGCGCGCACAGGGCGAAGTAGAGCCCGAAGACGATGCCTCCGAGCTTCGAGGACATCGACATCGTGTCCGGGTCGAGGCCCGCCAGCGACATGTCCTGGCGGTCGACGACCATCCCGAGGAACCAGTTCAGTGCCGCGATGCCGAGTCCCTCGGCCAACAGGACGACCGCCACGAGCCACGCCACCGGTCTGCGCACCACCGGTCCCACCCACTTTCGACCGCTGCCCGAGCCGGGCTGCTGTTACCTGAAGTACGTTCGAGACATCGCGAACGCTACTAACGGGTAAACCCGGGGACAAGGGTTCTGCCACGAGCAAAGAATCATTGGGCCATTCGTAGGGACTCGACAAAGAAACCGAGTGGGCCGCGGCACGCTCTCACAGAGACCTTGACCACACGGCCGGGCTAGGGTTTTCCGGAGGAGCCCTGCGTACCGAGGTGCGACAAGGGCTTTCGCGGGTCGAGCGAGCCTCGAATCACGCTCCGTGTGGGCAAGCTCACCATTGGGGACGGGTCGAAGTGCCGTGTCGGCAGTCCCTAAACTCGGCTTGTTTCAAGGAGGGAGCCTCAATCGTGCGCAAGGTGCTCATCGCCAACCGTGGCGAAATCGCTGTCCGCGTGGCCCGGGCCTGCCGGGACGCCGGGATCGCGAGCGTGGCCGTCTACGCCGACCCGGACCGGGACGCTCTGCATGTCCGCGCCGCGGATGAGGCGTTCGCCCTGGGCGGTGACACTCCGGCCACCAGTTACCTGGACATCGCGAAAGTCCTGAACGCCGCGCGGGAGTCCGGCGCGGACGCCATCCACCCCGGCTACGGCTTCCTGTCGGAGAACGCCGACTTCGCGCAGGCGGTGCTGGACGCGGGCCTGATCTGGATCGGTCCGCCCCCGCAGGCCATCCGCGACCTGGGTGACAAGGTGGCGGCCCGTCACATCGCGCAGCGCGCCGGCGCCCCGCTGGTGGCGGGTACGCCCGACCCGGTGAGCGGCGCCGAGGAGGTCGTCGCCTTCGCGGAGGAGCACGGGCTGCCGATCGCCATCAAGGCCGCGTTCGGTGGCGGTGGCCGTGGTCTGAAGGTGGCCCGGACCCTGGAAGAGGTGCCGGAGCTGTACGAGTCCGCGGTGCGCGAGGCGGTCGCCGCCTTCGGCCGTGGCGAATGCTTCGTCGAGCGCTACCTGGACAAGCCGCGTCACGTGGAGACGCAGTGCCTGGCCGACAGCCACGGCAACGTGGTCGTCGTCTCCACCCGTGACTGCTCGCTCCAGCGGCGCCACCAGAAGCTGGTCGAGGAGGCCCCGGCGCCGTTCCTGTCCGAGGCCCAGGTCGCCCAGCTGTACAGCGCCTCGAAGGCCATCCTCAAGGAGGCCGGCTACGTCGGCGCCGGCACGGTGGAGTTCCTCGTCGGCAACGACGGGACGATCTCCTTCCTGGAGGTCAACACGCGTCTGCAGGTCGAGCACCCGGTGACCGAGGAGGTCGCCGGCATCGACCTGGTGCGCGAGATGTTCCGCATCGCCGACGGCGAGGCGCTCGGCTACGGCGACCCGGTGCTGCGCGGTCACTCGTTCGAGTTCCGTATCAACGGCGAGGACCCGGGCCGCAACTTCCTCCCGGCGCCCGGCACGGTCACCCGGTTCGACCCGCCGACGGGCCCCGGTGTCCGCCTGGACGCGGGCGTGGAGTCCGGCTCGGTCATCGGTCCGGCCTGGGACTCGCTGCTGGCGAAGCTGATCGTCACCGGCCGCACCCGCAAGGAGGCCCTGGAGCGGGCCGCCCGTGCCCTGGAGGAGTTCCAGGTGGAGGGCATGGCCACGGCCATTCCGTTCCACCGCGCGGTGGTGAGGGACGCGGCGTTCGCGCCCGAGCTGGACGGCTCCTCGGAGCCCTTCAAGGTCCACACCCGCTGGATCGAGACCGAGTTCGTCAACGAGATCAAGCCCTTCGCCGCCCCTGCCGACGCCGAGACGGAGGAGGACACGAGCCGTGAGACGGTGGTCGTCGAGGTCGGCGGCAAGCGCCTCGAGGTCTCCCTGCCGGCGTCGCTCGGCATGACGCTGGCCCGTACGGGTCTGGCGGCGGGTGCCAAGCCGAAGCGCCGCGCGGCCAAGAAGTCGGGCCCCGTGGCCTCCGGCGACACCCTCGCGTCCCCGATGCAGGGCACGATCGTCAAGATCGCCGTCGAGGAGGGCCAGGAGGTCAAGGAGGGCGACCTGGTCGTCGTCCTCGAGGCGATGAAGATGGAGCAGCCGCTGAACGCGCACAAGGCCGGCACCATCAAGGGCCTGAGCGCCGAGGTCGGCGCGTCCATCACCTCCGGTGCTGCGATCTGCGAGATCAAGGACTGAT
>NZ_JBHYKH010000181.1:14208-16139 GCF_042741275.1 Streptomyces sp. NPDC058964 | reverse complement strand
GTACAGCGACGAGGACGCCTTCGCCGTCGGCCTGACCTGTGGCGGCGTCATCGACGTCCTCGTCACGCCGGTACGGGCGGCCGACCCCGCCCGTCCGGTGGTCGTGGCCGCGCTGGCCGCCGCCGCGCGAGGGGAGGCGGCGGCGGTCGCGCGGATCGTGTCGGGCCCGGCGGAGCTGCGGGGCCGGGCCCTGCTGGTCCGCCCCGGCGGCTCGGCCGAGGGCGGCTTCGGCGCCCACCCCGAGCTGGACCGCACCGTCGCGGCCGAGGCCGGCGCCTTCCTGGAGGCGGGCCGCACCGGCACCCTGGAGATCGGCGAGCAGGGCTCCCGCTGCGGTGCCCCGCTCACCGTGCTGGTCGAGTCCTCGGTGCCGCCGCCCCGGATGATCGTCTTCGGGGCCGTCGACTTCGCCTCGGCGCTGGTCCGTATCGGCAAGTTCCTGGGCTACCACGTGACGGTCTGCGACGCCCGTCCGGTGTTCGCCACCCGCACCCGCTTCCCCGAGGCCGACGAGATCGTGGTCGAGTGGCCCCACGAGTACCTGGAACGGACGGCCGTCGACGGCCGCACCGTCCTGTGCGTGCTCACCCACGACGCCAAGTTCGACGTACCACTGCTGAAGCTGGCGCTGCGTCTGCCGGTCGCGTACGTCGGCGCGATGGGATCCCGGCGGACCCATCTGGACCGCAACGAGCGGCTGCGCGAAGTCGGTGTCACCGAGCTCGAGCTGGCCCGGCTGCGCTCCCCGATCGGGCTCGACCTCGGGGCCCGTACGCCCGAGGAGACGGCCCTGTCCATCGCGTCCGAGATCGTCGCGGCCCGCCGTGGCGGCAGTGGTGTCTCGCTCACCGGCGCGCACACCCCGATCCACCACGACGTGGCAGCGGCGCCACCGGCCCGCATCGGATCGGTGGCCTGAACCCCTTCGGCCCACCCCGACGGCGCGCGCAGCACGAAGCGGCGAAGCCGCCCGGTTCGAGGCCGAACCAGCGGCCGTCGTGCCGGCCGTCCGTCATCGTCGCGACATCCCGCCGGGACGGGCCGATGTGGCGGCGCGCCTCGGACGGACGGTGGGTCAGGGGCCTCGTCACCGGCCGTCTGCCGCCGGCGCCGGCAGTGCGCGCACGTGCTCGGAGACGGCGGCCTTGTCGTCCGGGAACGCCAGGACCGGCCGCATCGTCACCAGGTCGGAGCCCGCCCGCGGCAGCGGTGCCGCCGTCCCGGCGGTGTCCGCGAAGTCGAGGGGGTGGACGCAGGGCCGCGGTTCCAGGTCCGTGTACCGGCCGCGGGCCGCCGGGACCGCGGCTTCGGACCAGTCGACGGCGGGGGTCCGGCAGCCGGGCGCGGCGAGCTCCGCCGCGTAGCTGCCCAGCCCGCAAACCACGTCCAACGCCCGTTCTCCCGTGCGTGGTTGGGTCATGGTGGCAAGCAGTCGCGTCTCGTGCGTGTCGGCCCCGCGGAATCCCTGCCCGGCGGCGGACCACTCCTGCCGGTGGTGCGGTTCGGCCACCGTCACGCGTGCCTCAGGAGCCCGTTCAACGCTCGTCCGAACACCGCCCGGGCCGTGCGCGCCAGGACCGGATCGAAGACCCTCGGGAGCCCGCGGACCCGCAGTTCCTCCCGCCACAGCACGCGGGTACGGCCGCCGGGTCCGGGGCGCACCTCCAGCTCGGCCCAGCCGAGGACCACCCGCCCGCGCTTGACCAGGCGGCACAGGCCCGGCTCACCGTCCCGAGGCGGGCGCCAGACGGTGACCTCCATCGGGTCGTCGAAGGAGAGCGGCCCGATGCCCGAGCGCGCCACGAAACGCGTGCCCTCCCGGGTGGGCGGACCGGTGACCACGGTGACCCTGGTGAGCGGGACCGCCCCGGCGGGGCGGGGGGCCGGCCCGGCCGGCCGCGCCGGCCCCGCGTGGGCGCGCGGGGCCGGCG
>NZ_JBHYKH010000181.1:0-14198 GCF_042741275.1 Streptomyces sp. NPDC058964 | reverse complement strand
ACGGTGACCCTGGTGAGCGGCACCGCGCGGGGGTGGCGGGGCCACTCCGTGAGCCGGGGCCACGCCTCGCCGATCGGCAGCGGTGCCGTGCGTTCGAGCAGGAAGGAGACCACGTGACGATCTTAGGGAAGCTCCCGCCCGGACCGGGACCCCAGCCACCGCGGACAGTTGCACCAGCGGGGGCTTCGGAAGCGTGCGCAGGCTGGTCGGTGCGGCCGGATCGCGCACCGTCGGGCGGCGCGCGGCCGCGATTCACCTGCCATTCCTCCCACCGGTCCCCGCGGGAACCCGACCCGGCCCGGGGACGGGCACTCCGGCGCGCCGCGACAGGGCCTCTAGGGGTGGTACACCTTCCCGGGCTCGGCCTTCCCGGGCGCGAGGAGCTGTGGCACGGTCACGAACACGTACCCGCGTGCCTTCAGCGCGTCGATGATGCCGGGCACGGCGGGCACGGTGCCCCGGTAGATGTCGTGCAGCAGGATGATCCCGTCGCGGGAGGACTGCGCGAGGACACGCTTGGTGATCAGGGCGGGGTCGGTGGTCCGGTAGTCGCTCGCGGTCACGCTCCACAGCACCTCCGCGAGGCCCAGTTCGCGGCAGACGCGGTGGACGGTGTCGTTCGTGCGGCCCTGGGGCGGGCGCATCAGCGTGGGCGGGTGCCCGACGAGGCGCTCTATCGCCTCGTTCGTCCGCACCAGCTCCTCGCGTATCTCCTTCTCGGATATCCGGGTCAGGATCTTGTGGTCCCAGGTGTGGCTGGCGACCTCGTGGCCCTCGGCCGCCATGCGCTCGACCAGCTCCGGGTACTTCAGGATGTGCCGCTTGCCGAGCAGGAAGAAGGTCGCCGGGACCTGTTTCTCCTTGAGGATGTCCAGCAGCCGGGCCGAGTTCTCGCTGGGCCCGGCGTCGAAGGTGAGCGCGATGCACCTGGCCTCGCGGCAGTCCACGGTCCCGAACCGGGCGGCCTGAGGGCCGGGCGCGGCATGGGCGCGTGCGGCGCTGGGCCGGGTCGTGCCGGCGCCCGCGCAGCCGGTGAGCGCGAGTGCGAGGGACAGGGCGGCGGCCGTCAGCGCGGTCGTACGCAACCCGGACGTCCGTCGGAACGTCTTTCTGGCCGGAGGCTTCTTGGTCCACAGAGGCATGCCGGGACTATACACACAGTGTATAGATGGAGGGTATGGAAATGCCCGGCTGTCCCCGGTGGCCGTATCGCCGTGGAAGCGGTCGTATCACCATGGAAGGCGAGGACCGAGCTCCAGCCGAGAGGACGAGCCATGCTCTTCCAGGACCGAAGGCAGGCCGGACGGGAACTCGCCGAACGGCTCCGCGCCCTGAGGGACGAGGGTGCCCTGCCGGACCCCGTCGTGCTGGCCCTCCCGAGGGGCGGTGTCGCGGTGGCCGCGGAGGTCGCCCAGGCGCTCGAGGCACCGCTCGACGTGCTGCTCGTGCGCAAGATCGGTGCCCCGCACCACGAGGAGTTCGGCGTCGGCGCGATCGCCGGTGACGACCCTCCGCTCTATGACCAGGAGAGCCTCGACGCGCTGGGCCTGACCCCGGAGTCGCTCGCCCCCGTCGTGGAGCGGGAGCGCCAGGAACTGCACCGCCGCGAGCGGCGTTACCGGCGGGGCCGCCCGCCCCCGGACCTGCGGGGGCGTACCGTGATCGTCGTCGACGACGGACTGGCCACCGGCTCGACCGCGCGCGCCGCGCTGCGTCACGTGTGGCGCAGGGCGCCCGCCCGTGTCGTCCTGGCCGTCCCGGTCGGCGCACCGGATTCGGTCGCCCTGCTGGGAGACGAGGCCGACGACGTGGTCTGTCCGCACCAGCCGTACGGATTCTCCGCCGTCGGGCAGTGGTACGACGACTTCGGGCAGCTGACGGACGACGACGTGCTCGACGCCCTGCAGGGTCACTGACGGCCGCGGAGGTGCGAGAGTGCCGGACATGACGGCCGACGAGGCACGGCGGCGGTTCGCCGCGGCCCGGGTGGCGCGGCTGGCGACGATCGACGCGGCGGGCCGCCCTCATCTGGTGCCGGTCGTGTTCGCCACGCACGGCCCCGACGGGATCGTCACCGCCGTCGACCACAAGCCGAAGACCACAACCCGGCTCAAGAGGCTGCGCAACATCGCCGCCCACCCGGCCGTGTGCCTGCTGGCGGACGCCTACGACGAGGACTGGGACCGCCTGTGGTGGGTCCGGGCCGACGGCCTGGCCCGCGTCCTGCCGCCCGGCACGGCCGATCCGGCCGCGCGCGACGTCCGCGCGGCCGCCCTCGCCCTGCTGGGCGACAAGTACCCGCAGTACCGGCGGCACCCGCCCGCCGGCCCGGTGATCACCGTCACCGTCGGGCACTGGACCGGCTGGCGTGCGCGTGCGGTCACGGACTCCCGCTAGAACCGCCCGGCACCCCGATGGACCCGGTCAACCCCCGTCTGTCAAGTCCATGTGCATCCCAGTGGTACCGGACGGGTACGGGGAGTAACCTCGGCAGACATGACGCGCACGGGGGAACGAGCCGTCAAGTCGCGGATGGAGACTCCGCGTTGGGTAGCACGTATACAACGGGCCGGGGGACCGGTCGTGGGCGCCGGAGTGCTGCTCGGCCCTGACCGGGTGCTGACCGGGGCCCATGTCGTCAGCCCGGACGAGGAGTACGTCGTCCACTTCGTCGGCGTGGACGGCGTCCCGGCGGTCACCGCCACCGTGAATGCCGACGAGTACGTCCCGCAGCAGGAGGACTCCTTCGGCGACCGCACTGGAGACCTGGCCCTGCTGCGGCTGGCCGAACCGCGCCCCGTCCGGCAGACCACCAGGCTGTTCCGGCTCGCCGCCTCCCGCGAGGGCGTGGGCATGTACGGCTTCCCGGAGGGCGACGACGGCGGCAGGTGGCACAGCGCCACCCTCGTCGGCGGCCGGGGCCGGGACAGCCAGGTGCAACTGCGCCCCGAGACCCCCGGCGAGCTGGCCGGCCCCGGGTTCAGCGGCGGGGGAGTCGTCGACCACGCGACCGGCGAGCTCATCGGCATCGTGCTCAGCGTCGACACCGGACAGGGATCGGCCTTCACGTACATGAGCCCCACCGAGACCATCCTGCGCCACCTCCCGCAGGTCGCCGCCTGGACCGTCGGCCCCTCCGCCGTCGACCCGAAACTCCACCCCGGCGACAGCGGCGGCGAACTCGACGTGCCGTTCGCCACCGAACTCGCCGGCTGGTTCCGCGGCGAGGGCTGGCCGGTGCTGGTCACCGCCGTCCCCGCGCGCGGCCGCCGCGCCTGGACCCTGAGGCGGGCCGTCACCCTGGCCGACCGCGAGCTGCGCACCCGGACCAACACCAGCCGCTTCACCGGCGACCCGCCCGAGACCGTCCCGCCCCCCGGCGGACACGATCTCGCCCTCGTGGTCAGGGGACTGACGGTCGCCCAGGTCATGGACCGGATCGCGGAGCGGCTCGGCGTGCCCAGGGACACCGCCGTTCCCCTGCCCGAGCAGATCGTGGCGATGGGCATCACGCTCGCCGCCGTGCTGGTCGGCGTCGACGAGTCCGCCGAACCGGACCCGCTGCTCGGCATGCTGGAGCGGCTGGCCGAGCGGGGAGCCAGGCTGCTCCTCGTGTTCCGCACCCCGGACGGCCGCGCCGCACAGGCCCGGGACACCCTCGTACGCCGCCCCCTGCGCGAGCGCTGGGCCAGGCTGCGCACGGACCTCGACCGGATCGTGGACCGGCTCGGGCCCGCCCTCGACGACCGCCTCGGCCAGGTCCTGCCCGGCGGGGGCCCCGAGACCGCGCAGCTGATCGACCGGGCCCGGCGCGCCGTTCCGCTCACCCGCCTGCTGCGCGGGCAGCTCGCCGCGGGCCCGGAGCCCGAACCGTCCCGCGCCGACGACCTGTTCCTGTACGAGGCCGCGGCCACACGCCGGATCCGACGGCTGGAACGGACGCTCGCGGTCCTCGACGCCCGCCTCGCGCGCCGCGACGAACTGCGCGGCCGGGTCGCGTCGGTGTGGGAGCTGTGCAAGGGCAGGGCCGGCCCGGCGGACACGGGACGGAACCTGAAGGCCTACGAGCTCTACGCGAACGCCTCCGGACTGCTGCGCGCCGCCCCCTGCGACGTCGACGCGGCGGAGCGCGCGGCCCGCCGGTTCGTCGCGTACTGCTCCGGGCGACCGGGCACGACAGGCACCGACGACACCGGAAGCGAGGGCATGGCATGACGTCCTGTACCCACGCCGGATGCGCGGGCCGCCTCATGGCCACCGGCTACTGCGACACCTGCGGACGCAAGCCCGCGCCGGCCGGCGACATCCCGTCCCACCCGTCGCCGGACCGCCCCGGCGACCAGGCCCGGACCGGCCCCGAACCCCCCGGCCCCGCACCCGTCCACGCCGTCGCGGGTGTCGGCGACCTCGACCAGCACGGACTGGTCGTCCTGCCCGACGTACCCGTCCCCTCGCACCCGGTCGTCGAGGACCCCAGCCCCCCCACCGGCGGGCGGCGCTGCGGCGCCAACGGCTGCACGATGACGATCGGCGTCGGCTACGGCGGACAGCCCGCCCGGTCCTCCGGCCGCTGCCCGCGCTGCGGCACCCTCTACTCCTTCCTGCCCCAGCTCCAGCCGGACCAGGTCGTCGCCGGCCACTACCGGATCCTCGGCTGCCTGGCCCGCGGCGGCCTCGGCTGGATCCACCTCGCCGAGGACACCCGGGCGAAGGGCTTCCGGGTGGCGCTCAAGGGACTCATCAACGTCCACGACGCGCTGGCCCGCCGCAACGCCGTCGAGGAACGGCGCTCGCTCACCGACCTGCACCACCCCGATATCGTCCGCATCATCACGTACGCCGAACACGAGGTGCCCGGCCAGTCGCCCACCGGATACCTGGTCATGGACTACATCGGCGGCCGCTCCCTGCAGCACCTCTTCGACGCCGAGGACGCGGAGCGTCTCTTCGGGGGCCGCCCCCGCCTCGACCATGTGCTGACCTACGGGTGCAAGATCCTCGGCGCGCTCCAGTACATGCACGAACGGGGGCTGCTGTACTGCGACATGAAGCCCGCCAACGTCATCCACTTCGGGCGCGGCATCAAGGTCATCGACCTCGGCGCGGTGCGGGCGATCGGCGACCGCGGCTCCGCCTACGTGTACACGAGCACCTTCGCCCCTCCGCAGGAGGAGATCGAGAAACGGGGCTGGCACGTCGACAGCGACCTCTACACGGTGGGCATGACCCTGCAGGCCCTGGCGCGCAGCACCGAGCCCGCCCGCGGCCTCGCCCCCGACTCCTTCCGGCGCCTCATCGACCGGGCCACCCACGCCGAACCCCGGGCCCGGTTCCGCTCGGCGGCCGAGATGTCCCGGCAACTGTGGGAAGTGTTACGGGAGTTCCGGTCGCTGCGGTTCGGCGAACAGCTGCCCGAGAGCTCGACCCGGTTCCGCCCCACCGACGCCTCGCTCGACGCCGGGCTCGGCGCGATCCCCTCGCTCGGCCACTGGACGGCACACCCCGGCGGCCGGCCCGGTGAGCTGGACATCAGCCCACCGCCCGCCGACCAGGTGGCGGCCGCCCTGCCCCAGCCCGTGCCCGACCCCGCCGACGGCGCCGCCCTGCTGCTCGACGGCTTCCCGCCGGACGGCCCGGACCGGGTCGCCGAACAGTGGCGCCGCGAGTCCCGGCTGGGCACCCCCGAGACCGCCCTGTGGCTGTGCCGGGCCTACCTCAGGAGCGGAAGGCAGCGTGACGCCGAGAGCTGGCTGCACGAGGCCGAGGCGCAACTCGGCGCGCCGGACGCCAAGTACGACTGGCGGATCGCCTGGCACCGGGGCGTCCTGCATCTGAGCAAGGACGAGGTGAGCCACGCCGGCAGCTGCTTCGAGGCGGTCTACCGGGCCCTGCCCGGCGAGTACGTCCCCAAACTCGCCCTCGGCTACTGCGCGGAGCGGCTCCGCGAGTCCACGACCGAGCGGGGCACGCCGGGGCGGCCCGATCCCCGGAACGCCCGCGCCATGAAGTACTACGAGGCCGTCTGGCAGCGGGACTCCGCCCACACCGCGGCCGCCTTCGGGCTGGCCCGCGGCCATCTGGCCGCCGGACGGCGCGACGAGGCGGTACGGGTCCTCGACCACGTCCCCTCGACCTCCCGGCACCACGACACGGCCCGGACGGCCGCGGTGCGCGTCCGCACCGGCACCCTGCACGGCAGCCCGCCCTCCGTCTCCGACCTGCGGGACGCGGTCCGGCGGCTGCCCGCGCTGCGGCTGGACGGCGGAGCGGCAGACGGCGAGTCGCGGGCCCGGCTGGTCGCCGAGATACGGGAGAACGTCCTCGGCAGCCGGCCGGCACGGGGGTGGGGGTCGGGGTTCCCCGCCGGGGCCGTGCTCGGGACCGGTGGCGAGGACGAGCTGCGCGCGCTCCTCGAACAGTCCTTCAGGCACCTGGCCGGCCAGGCCCGCACCGCCGACGAGCACGGCCGCCTGCTCGACCTGGCCAACGCCGTCCGGCCCCTCACCACCTTCTGACCGAATGGGAGCACGACGATGAGCGAGCCCGGTGGCATCGAGGTGACACTGGCGGTCGGCCAGAACAAGTACCTGTCCGTCCTGCCGACGTCCGGTGGCCGCCCCGGGGACCACGAGATGCACGCCATCCTGGAGATCGGGGTCGGCAACGCCGGGGCCGGACCGCCGCCGGGACGGCCCGGCGGCTCGGGGGCCGCCCTCGCCGAGGTGCTGATCATCGACACCTCCCGGTCGATGCTCCATCCCGACACCAAACTGCGCGCCGCGAAGGACGCCACCGTCGCCGCCCTCCGGCTGCTCCCCGACGACACGGCCTTCGCCGTGCTCTCCGGCCGCTTCGACGCGACCGTGGTCCACCCCGCCCCCGGCGCCGAGGCGATGGCCGTCGCCGACCGGTACCAGCGCGAGGCCGCCGAGTACGCGGTACGGGTTCTGGACGCGGACGGCGGCACCGCCATCGGCACCTGGCTCGACCTCGCCCGGCGCCTGCTCAACGGGCAGGACGCCCCGATCAAACACGTCCTGCTGCTGACCGACGGACGCAACGAGCACGACGACCGGGGCGCCATGCGGCTGGACACCGCACTCGACGCCTGCGAGGGACGGTTCATCTGCGACGCCTGGGGCATCGGCGACGGCTGGGACGCCGACGTACTGCTGCGCATCGCCCGCCGACTGCACGGCAGGGCGGCCGCGGTCCGCAACGAGTCGGAACTGCCCGCGGCCTACGAGGAGTTGGTGAACGGGCTGCTCGGCACCGCCGTCCCCGAGCTGCGCATCCGCCTGGTCCCCACCCCCGGCACGGTGATCCGGCAGGTCAAGCAGGTCGTGCCGACCGAACAGGAACTCCCCGCCGCCGGAACAGGATCGGGCGAGCGCGGCGCCGAGTACGTCACCCGGGGCTGGAGCGAGGAGGTCCGGCACTACCAGGTCGTCCTCGCCGCCGACCCCTCGGGCCGGGACCGCGGCGAGGACCTCCAGCTCGCCGCGGTGGAACTGCTCGTACCCGACTTCGGCCACCCGGTACGGCTGCCCGCCCCGCGGCCGGTCCTGGTGCACTGGACCGACAACCCGGCCGACGCTTCCCGGCAGCACCCGGGAGTCCGCCGCCACCAGCTCTACGAGCGCTCGGGGGCGGCCGTGGCACGGGCGTACCGGGCATGGCTGCGCGGCGCGGACGGCCGGGCGGAGGCGGACACCGAACTCGGCCGGGCCCTGTCACTGGCGCACGAACTCGACGACCCCCAACTGCTGCGCGCCCTGCGGCAGATCGCCGACGAGGGCCCACAGTCCGGGAGCCGGGTCACCGTGCGCGAAGGACTCAAGGACGTCGACTGGCAGCATCTGATCCTCTCCAGCGCCATGACCACTCCGCCGGACCCCGCCGCCGCCCCGGACGAGCCCCCGGCCGCACCCCACGCGCCCGGCGCGCCCGGTGAGGGAGGGGCCGAACTCGTCGAGTGCCCGGACTGCAAGTGGCTGGGCCCGGCAGGCTCCCTCTACTGCGGTGGCGACTGCGGCCGACAGCTCGGGGAGCAGGCATGAGCACGGCCCACGAAGCGCACACGATCAGGGGCACCCTGCCCCGCGACACGGCGGCGCCCGCCGGGCCGACCCGTCTGTCCCGCCTCCTGGACCACGTCCCGGGCAGAAGAAGCCGCCCGCCGGACGGCGGCAGCACCACCGCCCGCGAACTGGCCCTGCGCCGCCGGCTGCTGCTGGGACTCACGGCCGTGCTCACGCTCTGCCTCTTCGTCTCCTACGAGGGCGTGCACGGCGACGCGGACCCGCTGCGCACCTCCAGCGCACCGGCCGTCCTCGCCATCGACACCGCACAGCACGCGCTCGACCAGGCCCAGCGGGAGGCCACGGCCACCCCGCCGTCCACCAGCGGGTTCCAGGAGCAGATCTCCGTCGCCGCCCAGAGCCTGGCCGTCGCGGCCTCCGACGACGTCGGCGGCCCGGCGGGGCGGCAGGCACTGCAGACGGTCGCCGGCCTGATCACCGTGTACACCGGCATGGTCCAGAAGGCGCAGCTGGAGACGGAGAGCGGAGTACTGCGTGACGCCTACCTCCGCTATGCCAAGAGCGTCCTGGACGACAAGGACTCGGGCATCACCCCCCGGCTGAACCAGCTCCAGCGGGAGCAGCGGGGCGTGGTGAAGCGCCAGACCTCCTTCGGGTGGGTGCTCCGGCTCGCCTGGGGCGTGGTCGCACTGCTCGTCCTCGCGCTGGCGGCGGCCCTGCTGGAGACCCAGGTCTTCCTGCGCAGGCGGTTCCGGCGCAGGTACAGCCGGCAGCTGCTGGCGGCCGGCGCGCTGATGGTCGCGGGGGTCGCGACCCTGGTCCTCTTCTCCGTGTGGACGCACGGCGGCATGGCGGACACGCGCGGCCTGCTCGACCGGTCGCTGTCCGGTCGCGGCGTCACCGACGCGAGGCAGCAGACGGCCTCGCACCTCGCGCACACCGGCTTCCGGGCCGCGGCCACGTTGTGGATCTTCATAGGAGGGCTTCTGCTCATGCTGCTGGCCGAGACAGGTCTGCGACAGCACATCAACGACTACCGGTTCAGGCCGCAGTGAGCGCGCCCCGTCTGCGCGTCCTCACCGTCGTGGCGAGCTGCCTGGCCCTGGTGGCGGCGGTCACGGTCATCGGCGTGCGCGCCCTCGACCGGGAGCCCACGGTCACGCTGCTGGCCAACTGGACGGGACCCGACGCGAAGAAGTTCCGGACGGCGGTGCTCGCCCCCTTCGAGAAACGGCACCACATCCATGTCGACTACCAGGGCAGCTCCGCCGAGAGCCAGGTGCTCAGCGCGGACGTGGAGGCGGGCACCCCGCCCGACGTCGTGGTGCTCACCGGGCCCGGCGAACTCGCCGCCTACGTGGACCAGAAGCCTCTCCAGCCGCGAGTATGCCTCATCTCCGAGCGGGACTTCGGCGAGTCCTGGACCACCCCGTTCGGCAAGCACCGGTACTGGTTCCCGCTCAAGGCGGACATCAAGAGCATCGTCTGGCATCCCGACGGCATGACCGGCGAGCAGATCCGGGCCGCCGCCCGGCAGCCGGGCCAGTGGTGCCTGGGGATGGGCTCCGGCGCGACCAGCGGCTGGCCCGGGACCGACTGGATCGAGGACGTCCTCCTCCAGCGGTCCGGCTGGAGGAAGTACCAGGACTGGGCGCGGGGCGAGATCTCCTGGAACTCGGACGTGGTGAAGGACGCCTGGAGGAAGTGGGGAGCCATGGTCGGTGCCGGGACGAAACCGGACGACGTCGTCCGGCGCGCCCTGCTGACCGACTACCAGAAGGCCTCCGGGTTCGTCACGACGTCACCGCGGCAGTGCAGCCTGGAGCACCAGGCCTCGTTCATCCGCAACTCCTCCCGCTCCTGGAAGCAGGTGAACGGGCAGTACCTGCCCTCGTCCGGGCTGCTGGGCCGGGGCGGCGTCGACGACTGGGAGGTCTCCGGCGACCTGGTCGCCCTCCTGCACGCGACACCGCAGGCCAAGACGCTGATCCGCTATCTGGCCTCCGCCGAGGCGCAGCGTTCCTGGAGCGACAAGGAGTCCGGCTTCTCCGTCGACGCCAGGGTGCCGCTGGAGGCGTACGAACCGGCGGGCGGCTACCGCCACTCGCTCGCCGCCGTCCTGCTGGACCGGCGGGCGGTGCACTGCTTCGACGCCTCCGACGCCATGCCTCCCACGGTGCGTGACGCCTTCGCCCAGGCGGCCGTCGACTTCCTCGCCCGCCCGGACGACCTCCCGTCCCTGCTGCGCAACCTGGACACCCTCAGTCACAGGGCCGGCCTGACCTGGCTCCACTCGGTGTGCGACCGGGGCCCCTGAACCCGTCGCAGGCTCAGAGCCAGTCCCGTCGCTTGAAGATCACGTACAGGGTGGTGCAGACGATCCCCATCAGAGCGATGGCGAAGGGGTAGCCGAGCGCCCAGTGCAGCTCGGGCATGCTGTGGAAGTTCATGCCGTAGATCGTTCCGACGAGTGTGGGGGCGAAGAGGATCGCGGCCCACGACGAGATCTTCTTCACCTCCTCGTTCTGCTCGAACCCGGCTTCCGCCAGCGCCCGCATCTCCGCGTTCTGCTGCTGGGTCACCAGGGTCGCGTTCACGGTGAGGATCTCGGTGAGGGCCTGACGGAAGCCGTCGACGCGCTCGCTGGTGTGGGTGACGTGGTCGGCGACGTCACGGAGGTAACGCTGGAGTTCCTCGTCGGTCTCGTACTTGGCGAAACCGGCCATCAGACCGTGCAGCATGCCGACCAGCGGGCGGGTGGCGCGCTGGAACTCGACCATTTCCCGGGAGAGTTCGTAGATCCGGCGGGAGACCGCCGGATCGCCGCGGAACACCTCGGTCTCGATCTGGTCGACGTCGATCTGGACCCCGGCGACGACGGGCGCGTACCCGTCGACGACCGAGTCGAGGATCGCGTAAAGGACGGCCTCCGGGCCGAGTTTGAGCAGTTCGGGGGAGTCCTCCATGCGGGTGCGGACCGCGGAGAGGTCGGGGGCCGCGCCATGCCGGACCGTGATGACGAAGTCCGGGCCCACGAACACGTGCAGCTCGCCGAAGTCGACCTCCTCCGGCGCGTCGAGATAGCGGGCGGCGCGCAGGACGACGAACAGCGTGTCGCCGTACCGCTCCAGCTTGGGGCGCTGGTGCGCCTCCATCGCGTCCTCGACCGCGAGCGGGTGCAGACCGAACTCGGCTGCCAGCGACAGAAGTTCACCCTCGGTTGGGCGGGCAAGACCGATCCACGCCATCCCGGAGGGCTGCTCGCGCAGTTCGCGGTAGGTGTCGGTGAGCGTGGCCGGGGAGGAGACCCGCACTCCGTCGCGGTACAGGGCCGCCTGGACGATGCGGATCGTCTCGGCCGGCTCCTCGGCCGGCGTGCCGTCCGGGACGGCGGAGGGCAGGGCGTCGGGCTGCTGCGACGGGTTGAGCGCGCGGCGCCAGCCGGACTTGCGGTGGTTCTTGTCGGCGGGGCCGCCGCGTCGCTCGGGCATCACGACTGCCTCTCGGTCGAGCCTGGGTCGGCGTGATCACCCAGCAGGATATACGGGGGGATTCAGCACGGACCCATACGGCCGGTCCGGGATCCGGTGAGGCATGCGGACAGAGGGTGTCCGCGATCGGCGCTAGCGTGCGGTACATGACGAAGCGGAGCATCACGAGGACGCCGGCCGCGCAGGCGCCCTCCCTCGGCACCCGCGCGCTGAACCGCGCGACCCTCGAACGGCAGCTCCTGCTGAGCCGTTCGACGCGGTCGGCCCGGTCCGCCGTGGAGCACCTCCTCGGCCTCCAGGCGCAGAACGTCAAACCCCCGTACTACGCCCTCGCCGCCCGCCTGGACGGCTTCACCCCCGAGCGGCTCTCCGGCCTCATGGCCGACCGCGAGACCGTCCGCATCGTCACCATGCGGTCGACCATCCACACCCACACCGCCGAGGACTGCCTCACCCTGCGGCCGCTCGTACAGGCCGCCCGGGACCGCGAGCTGAACGCCTTCCGCAAGGGGCTGGCCGGCGTCGACCTGGACCGCCTCGCCGTGATCGCCCGTGAGCTGGTCGAGGCCGAGCCGCGCACCATGGCGCAGCTGCGCGAGGCCCTGCTCGCCGAGTGGCCCCGCGCCGATGCGCAGTCCCTGTCCGTCGCCGCCCGTTGCAGGCTCCCGCTCGTCCAGGTCACCCCGCGCGGGCTGTGGGGCAGGAGCGGACAGGTCGCCCTCACCACCGCCGAACACTGGCTGGGCCGTCCCGCCCGGCCCGCACCGGCCCCGGACGAGACGGTCCTGCGCTACCTCGCGGCCTTCGGCCCGGCGTCGGTGAAGGACATGCAGACCTGGGCCGGCCTCACCCGGCTGCGCGACGCCTTCGAGCGTCTGCGCCCGCGACTCGTCACCTTCCGGGACCCGTCCGGCACGGAGCTCTTCGACCTGCCGGACGCCCCGCGCCCCGACCCGGAGACCCCGGCCCCGCCCCGCTTCCTCCCGGAGTTCGACAACCTGCTCCTCTCCCACGCGGACCGCACCCGTGTCGTACCGCCCGAGTACCGGGGCCGCGCCTGGCACGGCAACCAGGCCCATCGCACCCTCCTGGTCGACGGCTTCCTGGCGGGCGTGTGGAAGCTGGAGCAGGGCGCGCTGCTCGTCGAGCCGTTCGGGAAGCTGACCCGGGACCAGCGGTCGGACGTGACGGCGGAGGGGGAGCGGATGCTCGGGACGATGCACGGTGGTGAGGCGTACGACGTCCGGTTCGGCACCGTCACCGGCCGCGCGTGAGGGGTGCGGAACGCATGGAAAGGGGGGCGCTGCGGGCCGCTCGTGGTGGCTCGCAACGCCCCCCTGGCATCTACCTGAGGGGTTCTCAGGAGTTCTTCTGGGCTACGAGTTGACCTGCGCGGTCACCAGGTCCGAGAAGGTGGCCAGCCGGGTGTAGACACCCGGGTAGCCGGCCTCCGCGCACCCCTCTCCCCAGGAAGTGATCCCTGCCAGGACGCCCCCGATGAGCAGGGGACCGCCGCTGTCGCCCTGGCAGGTGTCTACGCCGCCGGACGTGTATCCGGCGCAAACCATGTCGGTCTGGACGAAGTCCGAACCGTAGGAGCTCGTGCAGCTGGAGTCGGACACGATCGGCACGGTCGCGGTCCGCAGCTGGTTGGAGGAGCTGCCGTTCTCCGAGGTGGTGCCCCAGCCGAGGATGCGGGCCGTGGTGCCGGCCGCGTACACCCCCGTCTGGGAGGAGGAGACGTACGACGCCGTCGTGTACGGCATCGACGTCGACAGGGTCAGGACGGCCACGTCGTCGCCGTTCGTGGCATCCGTGTAGCCGGGGTTGATCCAGATCTTGCTGACCTTGCTGACCGTGCCGTCCGTTCCGTTCAGATAGGTCCGGCCGCCCACCACGCGGACACTGCTGCTGCTCTCCCCCGACATGCAGTGCGCCGCCGTGACCACCTTCTTGGCCGCCACCAGAGTGCCACCGCAGAACTGGTTGCCCGAAGCGTCCGTGATCTGCATGACGAACGGGTACGAGGTCGTCGTGGTCGTCGTGCCGCCCACGATGGGCTGCGGGGCCGCGGCAGCGGTGGGGGCACTGAGCAGTGCGGTCGCCGCGGCAGCAGCGGTCGCCGCGACGCCGGCGGCGGTCTTTCTTGCGCGGTGGAGCCCGAACATGAGTCTCCTCAGTGGGGGTTGCCGGTGGGGGGACGCGCGGGTGGGGGGTGATCACGGGAGTCGCGGGACCGGCCCCCGTGTGCCCGGGCGAGCGGCACCCCCTTAAGCTAGAGCGCGGTGGACCCTCCTCCCAATGAGGGAACCCCCTAGGGGAGCAGGGCAGGGAAAACCCTCGGTCCGGCCCAGTTAACCGGCAGCTTTCTCACTTCGCGCGCCGCCCTGCCGCCAAACGGACTATGTCCACCCGCGATCGGATCCCCAGCTTGCGGTAGACCCTGGTGAGGGTCGCCTCGACCGTCTTCACACTGATGAAGAGACGCGCGGCGATCTCCCGATTGGTCGCCCCCTCCATGACGAGCGCCGCGACCTGACGTTCCATCGAGGCCAGGCCCTCCAGCCCGTCGAGACCACCGAGCGCGGCCGCGGCCGCCGCGGCCCGCTCCCGCGCCGGCGCCGCGTGGGCGGCGGCCGCCGGGCGCCCCCCGGGCCGCCCCCGC
>NZ_JBHYKH010000180.1:1925-16194 GCF_042741275.1 Streptomyces sp. NPDC058964 | reverse complement strand
GATTCGTTTTCCCGCACACCGGCAAGTGGGTGCAACCCGATGCACGTATGGGGCGGGACGACCCAGCGCGGTACCTGCGGCCATGAGCGAGCCGACTGCCGGACCGGTGCCGGACCGCCGCGAGCGGAAGAAGGCCGCCACCCGCGTGGCCGCCGACGAGCCCGCCTGCGCGGCACTCGCCCACTCCGCCCCGGAGGCCTGCGCCCTGGCCGGCCCCTCCCCGGCCCGGTCGCCGCCGTCGACGCGGCGTTCGACCTGCTGGAACGAGGCTGGGACGCCGTACGCCCCAAGGGCTGACGGGGTTGGGGCCGACGGAGTTCAGGACGAGGTACGCACCACCAGTTCCGTCGGCAGCACCATGTGCCGGCGCTCCAGCTCCCGGGACGCCGCCGGGCGGCGGTCGGCGATCTCCGTCAGGAGCAGGTCGAGCATCGCGCGGCCCATCTCCTCGATGGGCTGCCGGACGCTGGTCAGCGGAGGATCCATGTGCCGGGCGATGGCCGAGTCGTCGTACCCGACCAGGGCCACGTCGTCGGGGATGCGGTGCCCCGCCTCGCGCAGCACCTGGCGGGCGCCGGCCGCCATCACGTCCGAGCCCGCGAAGACCGCGTCCAGACCCGGGCTGCGTTCGAGAAGCCTCGCCATCGCGCGGCGGCCGCCCTCCTCGGTGAAGTCGCCGGGCTCTATGAGCTGTTCGTCGACCTCGTGACCCGCCTCGCGCAGCGCGTCACGGTAGCCTTCGACGCGCCGCTGGGCGCCGTACACGTCGAGGCGGCCGGTGATGTGGGCGATCGTGCCGCGCCCACGGGCGAGCAGGTGCTCGACGGCGGAGCGGGCGCCGCCGTAGTTGTCCGAGTCGACCGAGGTCAGCGTCTCGGCGGCCGAGCGCGGACCGCTGATCACCGCCGGGATCTCCAGCTGCGACAGCAGGTCGGGGAGCGGGTCGTTCGCGTGGACCGAGACCAGCAGGACGCCGTCCACCCGGTGCGCGGCCAGGTACTGGGCGAGCCGCTGGCGCTCCCGGTCGCTCCCGGCGAAGATCAGCAGCAGCTGCATCTCGGTCTCGGACAGTTCGGCGCCGACACCGCGGAGCATGTCCGAGAAGTACGGCTCCGCGAAGAACCGGGTCTCCGGCTCGGGAACCACCAGGGCGATCGCGTCCGTGCGGTTGGCGGCCAGGGCGCGGGCCGCGGTGTTCGGGACGTAACCGAGCTCGGCGACCGCCGCCTCGACGGCCGCTCGGGTCGCCTCGCTGACCCGCGGCGAGCCGTTGATCACCCGGGAGACCGTGCCGCGGCCGACGCCGGCCCGCGCGGCGACCTCTTCGAGGGTGGGCCGACCACCACTGCGCCCCCGCGTTCCGTGGCTTGCCATGGGCTCCGCCTCCCTCGACTGTTCATGCCGCTGGCCTGGAATCTAACAGTCGCCCCCCGGACAGTGATCGCCGATCGCGCACCTCGCCGGGTTAGCTAACAGGCCGATAACTGAACGCGTCTCGCCACGCTGACTCCCTTGACACCCTCGCTGGAACCGGCGACCCTTCAACACATCATCTGTGGGAGCGCTCCCACAGTACCTGACACATACACATCCCGCACGTTCCCCGCCCGAGCCGCAGCAGTACGAACGGGCCCAACAGTGCAGTTGGCCGGGGGGTCGGCACGTCAGGCAACAGGAGGACGCACATGCGCACGAGCATTGGACGGTCCCGCAGGCTGGTGGCCTTCGCGGCCGTCGCCGCGCTGGCCACAGGGCTGCTGGCCGGCTGCTCCAAGGACTCGGACGACGGCTCGTCGAACTCGGACGGCGGTGGCAACGGCAAGGGTAAGACAACGCTGACCATCGGGACCTTCGGCGTCTTCGGCTACAAGCAGGCCGGCCTCTACGACGAGTACATGAAGCTCCACCCGGACATCAACATCAAGGAGAACGTCACCACCCGCACCGACGTCTACTGGCCGAAGGTGCTCACCCGCCTCCAGGCCGGCTCCGGCACCGACGACATCCAGGCCATCGAGGTCGGCAACATCACCGAGGCCGTGCAGACGCAGGCCGACAAGTTCGTGGACCTCGGCAAGGAGGTCGACAAGTCCCAGTGGCTGGACTGGAAGCTCGCCCAGGCCACCACCAAGGACGGCAAGACGATCGGCCTCGGCACGGACATCGGTCCGATGGCGATCTGCTACCGCAAGGACCTGTTCAAGAAGGCCGGACTGGAGACGGACCGGACCAAGCTCGCCGAGCAGTGGAAGGGCGACTGGGCCAAGTACGTCGACGTGGGCAAGGAGTACATGAAGAAGGCGCCCAAGGGCACCAAGTTCGTGGACTCGGCCTCCTCCGTCTACAACGCGGCCCTCGGTGGCGCGAGCGAGCGCTACTACGACAAGGACGGCAACATCGTCTGGGACAAGTCCTCCGGCGTGAAGTCCTCCTGGAACGTCGCGATGAGCGTGGCGACCAGCAACATGTCGGCGAAGCTCAAGCAGTTCGACAAGCCGTGGGACCAGGGCTTCGCCAACGGCACCTTCGCGACGGTGGCCTGCCCGGCGTGGATGATCGGCTACATCGAGCAGAAGTCGGGTGACTCCGGCAAGGGCAACTGGGACGTGGCGGCGGCGCCGACCGCGGCCAACTGGGGCGGCTCCTTCCTCGGCGTGCCGACCGCGGGCAAGCACCAGAAGGAGGCCATCGCCCTGGCGAAGTGGCTGACCGCGCCCGAGCAGCAGGCGAAGGTCTTCGCCAAGCAGGCCAGCTTCCCGTCGACCCCGTCGGCGTACGCCACCCTGAAGCCGGCCACGGACACGACCGCGTACTTCTCGGACGCGCCGATCACGCAGATCTTCTCCGACTCGGCGAAGACGATCCCGACGCAGTACTTCGGCACCAAGGACCAGCCGATCAACACCGCGCTGACCGACGTCGGCATCCTCCAGGTGGAGCAGAAGGGCAAGTCCCCGGCCCAGGGCTGGGACGCGGCCACCAAGGAGATCAAGGACGTGCTCGGACAGTGACCAGCTCCAAGCAGGCTCTCGCGCAACCCGCGTCGAGCGCCGACGCCCCCCCCCGCGCCCCCCCCGGGGGGGGGGCCGGCCGGCGCCGCCCGCGCACGCCGGCTCGCTCGGGGAGCTCGCGCGGCTGTCCGCTACGTACACGTCACGACGCCCAGATGCCGGTGATGTCCTGCGCGGAGGCCGCGTTGCCCGCGTGCGCGCTCAGGCCCTGGGTGTCCTCCAGGGTGCGGAGGAGGTCGTAGTGGTTGTACGTCGTGGAGGACGACGACCCGGCCGTGACCGGCTGGCCGTACAGGACCGTCGGGATGCGGTTGCCGCTGAGCCGGTTGTCCTCGTCGAAGGTGACGACCAGGAGGCTGTTGTGCGTCCTGGCCCAGGTCGCGTAGGCGCCCAGGTTGTTCTTCAGCCAGGTGTCGCCGGTCGACACCGAGCAGTCGTGCATGTCGCTGCACAGGTCGGGGACCACGAACGACATCTGAGGCAGCGTCGAGTAGTCGGCCGGGAACTGGGCGAAGGTCTTCGCCGTCGACGTCGGTACGTTGCCGAAGCCGAACCACGGGTTGTGCTTGCGCGCGTAGTTGCCGCTGCTGCACGTGGTCGAACCCTGGCTGGGCAGCGACTCGTTGTAACTGGCCCAGCTGCGGCCCGCCGCGATCTGCTCCGAGGCCAGGTTGGCTGCCGAGGAGAAGCCGGGGGTGTAGCAGCTGTCGTCGGTGATGCCCTGGGTGGAGCCGGAGAACAGGGCGAAGTAGTTCGGCTGGCTCGGGTGGGTGAGGGCGTACGACTGGGTGAGGTTGGCGCCGCCGGTCTTGAGCGAGTTGATGTAGGGGGCGCTGGAGGAGCCGAGGACCTGGCTGTAGGCGTGGTTCTCGAAGACCACCACGACCACGTGGTCCGGGGTCGGCACGTCGCCCGCGGCGTGCGCGGACCCGCCTCCGAGACCGGTCCACAGCCCGATCGCGGCCGCGGTGAAGGCCGTTGCGCATGCCACGAGGGCGCGGGCACGGCGGAACGCCGGACTGGCAGTACTGCCGGACACATCAACCTCCGGTGGGGGAAGGACGGGGCTGGCGGTGCGGACAGAGCATGCACACGCCGACATTCCCCCGCCCGACATCACTCAACCCGGCGGATGAAGACCGAGTGAACTACCGCTTCCGCAGAGCCGGTTCGGGCCGGCACCCGGTGCAGCGGCCGGCCTCGGGCCCGCGGCGGGTCAGCCCCTCGTACGTCCGGCGACGGTCGTGCCCATGGAGAAGCCCCTTCCCCGGGCCGTGCGGCTCACCCGAACCGCCACCGCGTCTGGCTGAACGGCTCCCCCTTGCCGAATCCGAAGACCGTCCCGGGTGACACGGCGAACACGACGGCCTGTCCGCCACCGTGGTGAAAGGCCCCGTCACGCACCTCGAAGTGCCAGAACGGGCCGTACTTCGCCTCCCAGGCATCGGCGAGTCCGCGCAGCCGCCCCTCGGCGGACACCCGCACGGCCTCGCCCTCCACCACCAGGTCGTAGCCCTCGTCCCAGGTGTTGGTGCCCGTCGTCAGCACGACGTGCGGGTTCCGCTCCAGGTTGCGGGCCTTGCGCTCCTCGGGGCCGGTGCAGAAGTACAGCGCCCCGTCCGCCCAGACCGCGGGCAGCGGGGTCACATGCGGCCGCCCGTCCGGCCGTACGGTCGAGATCCAGTACAGCTCGGCGGCCCGGAGCAGCTCCTCGGCCTCGGACCAGGCGGGCGCGACGGCGTCCCCGCCGCTGTAACGGTGGTCCAGCTCGCCCTGGGGTTCCCGCATGACGCCTCCCTGCGGATCGACGGTCCCTTCCCAGTACAGACCGGGCGCGCCCGCGGAACTCATCGCGCTCCGCCCCGGGGCTTCCTTCCGGCTCTGCGGTTAGGCTCGGGCCAGACGACCTTGATCCGAGGGGAGGCCGCGGATGACGCCGGGGCGCAGGAGCAGTACCTTCACGCGGCTGCTGCGGCACGGATTCACCGACCCGTCGGCCGCCGAGCGGCTCCTGGACAGCGCCGGACTCGACCTGGTCCGCAACGACCCCGTGCTCCTGGAGGCGCTGGGCGCCACCGCCGATCCGGACCTCGCCCTGCACGGCCTGGTGCGGCTCCTGGAGGCCCAGCCGGGCCCCACGGCCCACCGCGAACTCGTCGACACGCTGATAGCGGCCAAGCCCCTGCGCGACCGCCTGCTCGGCGTCCTGGGCGCCTCCGCGGCCCTCGCCGACCACCTCTCCCGGCACCCGCGGGACTGGGAGGCGCTCGTCACCTACGAGCCGCGGGACCTGCATCCCGGGGTGGAGGAGTTCGAACGGGGTCTCGCCGAGGCGGGCGACCCGGTCTCGCTGCGCGTCGCCTACCGCCGCTGCCTGCTCTCCATCGCCGCCCGTGACGTGTGCGGCACCACCGACGTCGCCCAGACCGCCGCCGAGCTCGCCGACCTCGCCACCGCCACCCTGCGCGCCGCCCTCGCCATCGCCCGGGCGGCCGCGCCCGACGACGCCGCGCTGTGCCGGCTCGCGGTGATCGCGATGGGCAAGTGCGGCGGCCACGAGCTGAACTACGTCTCCGACGTGGACGTGATCTTCGTCGGAGAGGCCGTGGACGGCGCCGACGAGGGCAAGGCGCTGCGGTCCGCCACCAAGCTCGCCTCGCACATGATGCGGATCTGCTCGGAGACCACGGTCGAGGGGTCCATCTGGCCCGTGGACGCCAATCTGCGCCCCGAGGGCCGCAACGGCCCCCTCGTGCGCACGCTCAGCAGCCATCTGGCCTACTACCAGCGCTGGGCCAAGACCTGGGAGTTCCAGGCACTGCTCAAGGCCCGCCCGGTGGCCGGCGACCTGGCGCTGGGAGCGGAGTACGTCGACGCCGTCGAACCCCTGGTCTGGAAGGCCGCCGAGCGGGAGAACTTCGTCCCCGACGTGCAGAAGATGCGCCGCCGTGTCGTCGAGAACATCCCCGTCGCCGAGATCGAGCGCGAGCTGAAACTGGGCCCCGGCGGTCTGCGGGACGTCGAATTCGCCGTACAGCTGCTGCAGTTGGTGCACGGCCGGGCCGACGCCTCCCTGCGCAGCGGCACCACCCTGGACGCCCTGCAGGCACTGGCCGTCGGCGGCTACGTCGGCCGCGACGACGCCGCCCGGCTCGACGACGCGTACCGCTTCCTGCGCTCCATGGAGCACCGCATCCAGCTCTACCGGCTGCGCCGCACCCACCTCGTCCCCGAGGAGCCGGCCGACCTGCGCCGCCTGGGCCGCTCCCTGAGCCTGCGCGCCGACCCGGTGGCCGAGCTGACCCGGGAGTGGAAACGGCACGCCGGTGTCGTGCGGCGGCTGCACGAGAAGCTCTTCTACCGCCCGCTGCTCGACGCCGTCGCCCAGCTCGCCCCCGGCGAGGCCCGGCTCAGCCCGGAGGCCGCCCGCGAACGCCTGGTCGCCCTCGGGTACGCGGACCCCGGAGCGGCCCTGCGTCACCTGGAGGCGCTGGCGTCCGGCGTCACCCGCAAGGCCGCCATCCAGCGCACCCTGCTGCCGGTGCTGCTCGGCTGGTTCGCGGACTCCGCCGATCCCGACGCGGGTCTGCTCAACTTCCGCAAGGTGTCGGACGCGCTCGGCAAGACGCCCTGGTACCTGCGGCTGCTGCGGGACGAGGGCGCGGCGGCCGAGAACCTGGCCCGCGTCCTGTCGGCCGGCCGACTCGCCCCCGACCTGCTGATGCGCGCTCCCGAGGCGGTGGCGCTGCTCGGCGACGGCGACGGGGGCAGCGGGCTGGAACCGCGTGGACGCGCCCACCTCGAACAGGAGGTCCTCGCCGCGGTCGGCCGGGCCGAGAACACCGAACAGGCCGTCGCCGCCGCGCGGGGCGTGCGCCGCCGTGAACTGTTCCGTACGGCCGCCGCGGACATCGTCGACTCCTACGGCACCGAGACGAACCCCGCCGAGCCCGACCAGGGCGCGCTGGTCGACCGCGTCGGCCGCGCCGTCTCCGACCTCACCGCGGCGACCCTCGCCGGCACGCTGCGGGCCGTGGTGCGCGACGGCTGGGGCGATACGCTGCCCACCCGTTTCGCGATCATCGGCATGGGCCGGTTCGGCGGCAACGAACTGGGTTACGGCTCCGACGCCGACGTCCTCTTCGTCCACGAGCCGCAGGAGGGCGTCGAGGAGCGGGTGGCCACGGACGCGGCCAACAAGGTGGTCGCCGAGATGCGCCGCCTGCTCCAGGTCCCCAGCGCCGACCCGCCCCTCCTCATCGACGCGGACCTGCGCCCCGAGGGCAAGTCCGGCCCGCCCGTGCGGACCCTGAAGTCGTACGCGGCCTACTACCGCCGTTGGTCCCTGGTCTGGGAGTCGCAGGCACTGCTGCGGGCCGAACCCGTCGCCGGGGACGCGGGCCTGGCCGGCCGCTTCATGGAGCTGATCGACCCCCTGCGCTACCCGGCCGAGGGCCTCGGCGACGAGGCGGTGCGCGAGATCCGGCGCCTGAAGGCACGCATGGAGGCCGAACGCCTCCCGCGCGGCGCCGACCCCAAACTCCACACCAAGCTCGGCCCCGGCGGCCTCTCCGACGTCGAGTGGACCGTCCAGCTGCTCCAGCTCCAGCACGGGTGGGCGGAACCCGGACTGCGCACCCCCCGCACCAGGGAGGCCCTGGCCGCCGCCAGCGAGGCCGGTCTGATCCCCACCGAGGAAGCGGAGATCCTGGACGAGGCCTGGGTCCTCGCCACCCGCGTCCGCAACGCGGTGATGCTGGTCCGCGGCCGCGCCGGCGACACCTTCCCCTCGGAAGGCCGGGAACTGGCCGCGGTCGGCCGCTACCTCGGCTACGGCCCCGGCCACGCGGGCGACATGCTCGACGCCTACCGCCGCACGACCCGCAGGGCACGGGCGGTGGTGGAGGAACTCTTCTACGGAGCGTGAGCCTCCGGCGGCTCGGCCGGGAAGGCGGGGTGAGGTGTCCGGGGGTACCGCCGCGGCCCCGGTTGCGCTTGCGCGGCTGATGCGCGGGTTTCGCCGGGGCCGCGGGTGAGGTGGTGCGGGGTGGCGTGCCGGGTCCCGCCGTGACTGCGCGGTGCGGTGGCGAGGGGGTGTGCCCGCCCCGGTGGTCCTGGTCCGCCGTGAAACCGCCGACCGTCGTCGGCGCGGCCGGTCGCCGATGCCGCCGGGCGGCGCCGTCCCACGGCTGAAGCCCCACGGCTGAGCCCCCACGGCTGAACCCCCACGGCATCACCGCCGGTGCACTCGCCGGTGCCGAGGCGCCGGAACCCCTGCCGGGCCGCGCAGTGGTCACGCCTCGTTCGGGAGGAGGGGCCCGCCCCTCGCCGCTGCCGCGCGGGGCAGCGCGTACGGCAGGGTGCCGTACCAGAGGCCTGCCACCGTGAAGCCGAAGGCGAGGCACAGGACGCCGCCGACCGCGTCGAGCCAGAAGTGGTTGGCGGTGGCGACGATGACCAGCAGTGTCGTCGCCGGGTAGAGGAGGCCCAGCACACGGACCCAGGGCGCCCTGGCCAGCGCGAAGATCGTCAAGCCGCACCACAGCGACCAGCCGATGTGCATGGACGGCATCGCGGCGTACTGGTTCGACATGTGTTTCAGGTCGCCCGAGGCCATCGAACCCCACGTGTGGTGAAGCATCACGGTGTCGACGAAATGGCCGCCGTTCATCAACCTGGGCGGGGCGAGTGGATACAGGTAGTAACCGACCAGGGCCACACCGGTCGTCGCGAACAACACCAGCCGCGTCGCCGCGTAGCGCCCCGGATGACTGCGGTAGAGCCACACCAGCACGCCCAGGGTCACCACGAAGTGCAGCGTCGCGTAGTAGTAGTTCATGCCCACGATCAGCCAAGACGCTGAGTTCACGACATGGTTGACCGAGTCCTCGACGCCGATGCCGAGCCGGTTCTCGCTCCGCCAGATCCAGTCGGCGTTGCGCAGCGCCGCACCCCGCTGCTCCGGGACCGCGTTGCGGATGAGCGAGTACGTCCAGTAACTCACCGCGATCAGCAGGACCTCGAACCACAGCCGGGGCCGCCGCGGAGTGCGCAACCGGCGCAGGAAACCCTGCTCGCCCTCGCCCGTGACGGCCCGCGGAACGGTCACCTGCTCGCGACCTTCCGGATCTGTCACGGTCGAGTCACTCATAGGCACAGAGTCTGCCAGAAAAGGCTTGTCCGACCGATCATCCCAAGGTCGGGTCCCCGCCGCACGTCCTACGGCGGGACGACTCTGGGGCCTCCCGCCGGCGCACTGTGCGGAACGGGGAGTTCCTCCCCCGAGGACGACTCCAGGTCTTTCCGGGAATCAGGGGCGGTGCCGCTCCCCGGGCGCCGAGGCGGTCGAACCGCGCACCACCAGCTCCGGCATGAAGACGAACTCGCTGTGCGGGGCCGGCGTCCCGGCGATCTCCTCCAGCAGCGTGCGCACCGCGGCCTGCCCCATCGCCGGTACCGGCTTGCGGACCGTGGTGAGCGGCGGGTCGGTGAAGGCGATCAGCGCGGAGTCGTCGAAGCCCACCACCGAGACGTCCCGCGGGACTTCCAGACCGCGCTGCCGGGCCGCCCGTATCGCGCCCAGGGCCATCATGTCGCTGGCACAGACCACCGCCGTGCAACCGCGGTCGATGAGCGCCGTGGCGGCCGCCTGGCCGCCCTCCAGGCTGAAGAGGGAGTGCTGGATCAGCGGCTCGACGTCGTCCAGGGCCAGCCCCAGCTGGTCCTGGATCGCGCGTCCGAAACCCTCGATCTTGCGCTGCACCGGCACATAACGCTTGGGGCCGAGGGCCAGCCCGATCCGCGTGTGCCCCAGCGACACCAGATGCGTCACCGCGAGCGTCATGGCCGCCCGGTCGTCGGGCGAGATGAACGGCGCCTGCACCAGCGGCGAGAAGCCGTCGACCAGCACGAACGGCACGCCCTGCGCCCGCAGCCGCTCGTAGCGCTGCATGTCGGCGGTGGTGTCCGCGTGCAGTCCGGAGACGTAGATGATCCCGGCCACCCCGCGGTCGACGAGCATCTCGGTCAGCTCGTCCTCGGTCGACCCGCCCGGGGTCTGCGTGGCGAGGATCGGGGTGTAGCCCTGCCGCGTCAGCGCCTGGCCGATGACCTGCGCGAGGGCGGGGAATATCGGGTTCTCCAGCTCCGGCGTGATCAGGCCCACCAGACCCTCGCTGCGCTGCCGCAGTCGTACCGGACGCTCGTAGCCGAGGACGTCCAGTGCGGCTAGCACGGACTGGCGGGTGGTGGCGGCGACGCCCGGCTTCCCGTTGAGGACGCGGCTGACGGTCGCTTCGCTCACCCCCGCCTGCGCTGCGATATCGGCAAGCCGTGTGGTCACGGCACTGGACTGTACCTGCCGCACCTCGCCTTGCACACCAAACGGACGCCGTGCGCGAGGGGTCCCACGGCCCACGGCGGGTTGCTGCGTCATCGCGCTCCCTCGGTCCTTCTGGTCGGCTGGTCGGCGCCCGGCCCGCAAGGGGATGACCCCTGGGCCCGGACGCATAGCAAGAGCTTGCAGAGTCTTGCACAACTGTCCCCATCGTGCGCTGATCGGCCCGGAATCGGGGTCGCGGCAGGGTCGCGCGCAGGTCACGGCGAGGTAACCACCGTGTTCTCTTGCACTTTTTTTCTGCAAGGTCTTTCGCAACGCTTACATCGCTGTTACGTTCTCGACGCCCGGCGGCCGCAAAGGCGCAGTCGGCAAGTCGCAGGGGCGGCGGACGGGACCGCTCTCTGCACCACTCGGGCTTTAACCCTCAAGGAGAACTCATGCGGCGTGGCATAGCGGCCTCCGCGCTGGTGGCGTCCCTCGCCCTCACGGCGACGGCGTGCGGCGGGAGCGACAGCGGCAGTGACAAGTCGGACGGCCCGGTGACCCTCACCTGGTGGGACACCTCCAACGCCACGAATGAGGCACCGACGTACAAGGCCTTGATCAAGGACTTCGAGGCCGCCAACAAGAACATCAAGGTCAAGTACGTCAACGTCCCCTTCGACCAGGCGCAGAACAAGTTCGACACCGCCGCCGGCTCCAAGGGCGCGCCGGACATCCTGCGCTCCGAGGTCGGCTGGACCCCGACCTTCGCCAAGAAGGGCTACTTCCTGCCGCTGGACGGCACCGACGCCCTCGCGGACAAGGACAAGTTCAAGTCCAACCTGATCACCCAGGCCCAGTACGAGGGCAAGACGTACGGCGTGCCGTTCGTCACCGACACCCTCGCGTTCGTCTACAACAAGGCCCTCTTCAAGAAGGCCGGCATCACCGAGGCCCCGAAGACCTGGGCCGAGCTGAAGTCCGACGCCGCGAAGGTCAAGGCCAAGGCGGGCGTCGACGGCTACTGGGGCTCCACCCAGGCCTACTACGCGCAGTCCTTCCTCTACGGCGAGGGCACCGACACCGTCGACGCCTCCGCCAAGAAGATCACGGTCAACTCCGCCGCCGCCAAGAAGGCGTACGGCACCTGGCTGAGCCTCTTCTCCGGCAAGGGCCTGCACAAGGCCGACACCACCGCGGACGCCTACGCGCACATCCAGGACGCGTTCGTCAACGGCAAGGTCGCCTCGATCATCCAGGGCCCCTGGGAGATCACGAACTTCTACAAGGGCTCGGCCTTCAAGGACCAGTCCAACCTGGGCATCGCCACCGTCCCGGCCGGCTCCACCGGCAAGGCGGGCGCCCCGACCGGCGGCCACAACCTCTCGGTCTACGCCGGCTCCGACAAGGCCCACCAGACCGCCGCGCTGAAGTTCGTCAACTTCATGACCTCGGCGAAGTCCCAGTCGACCATCGCCCTGAAGAACTCCACGCTGCCCACCCGTGACGACGCCTACACGGACGCGGTCAAGGCCAACCCGGGCATCGCCGGCTACGGCACGGTCCTCGCCGCCGCCCAGCCGCGCCCGGCGCTGCCCGAGTACGGCTCCCTCTGGGGTCCGCTGGACACCGAGCTGCCCAAGATCGCCGGCGGCAAGGAGTCCCTGGACAAGGGTCTGAGCAACGCTGAGCTCGCGATCCAGAAGCTGGTTCCGGACTTCAGCAAGTAAGCCCCGCCCGGCCGCCGGATCATCCCGCATCATCATGGGGCCAGATCCGGCGGCCACCGGCTGTGCCCAGCCCTTTCCCCCGCTCATCCAGAAGGTGTCGAACCATGACAGTCGCCATCGACCGCGCGACCGGCAAGCGCCGCGGTGACCGCGCGCCTCGGCCCGGGCTGGGCCAGCGCCTCAAGCACGGATTCCACAAGCACTGGTACGCCTATGCGATGGTCGCCCCGGTGGCGATCGTCCTCGGTGTGCTCGTGCTCTACCCCCTGGTGTACGGCGTCTACCTCACGTTCACCGACGCCAGCAGCCTCAACACCGCCCGGACGATCGGCGTCAACCACATCGACGCCACCTACAAGTTCATCGGGCTGGACAACTACAAGGACATCCTGTTCGGCCCGACGTCGTACGACCGCTTCTGGTCGCACTTCATCTGGACGATCGCGTGGACGGCGATCTGCGTCGCCCTGCACTACGGCATCGGTCTCGGCCTCGCCCTGCTGCTCAACCAGAAGCTGCGCGGCCGCACCTTCTACCGGCTGGTCCTGATCCTGCCGTGGGCCGTGCCCACCTTCGTCACCGTCTTCGGCTGGCGCTTCATGCTCGCCGACGGCGGCATCATCAACTCCTTCCTCCACACGCTCCACCTGCCGGCGCCGGACTGGCTGGAGGACACCTTCTGGCAGCGCTTCTCCGCCATCATGGTCAACACCTGGTGCGGCGTGCCGTTCATGATGGTCTCCCTGCTCGGCGGCCTGCAGTCCATCGACTCCTCCCTCTACGAGGCAGCCGAGATGGACGGCGCCAACGCCTGGCAGCGCTTCCGGTACGTCACCCTGCCGGGCCTCAGGTCCGTCAGCTCCACCGTCGTACTCCTCGGCATCATCTGGACCTTCAACCAGTTCGCCGTCATCTTCCTGTTGTTCGGCAACACCGCCCCCGACGCACAGATCCTGGTCACCTGGGCCTACTACCTCGGCTTCGGACAGCAGCCGCGTGACTTCGCGCAGTCCGCCGCCTACGGCATCCTGCTGCTGGCCATCCTGATCGTCTTCACCTCGTTCTACCGCCGCTGGCTGAACCGCAACGAGCAGCAGCTCGCGATCTGAGGCAGGAGTCCCGATGAGCACCACCACGCCCCCCGAGATCACCGCCGAGCCGGTGACCCCCCAGGCCGTCGCCGCGCCGAACCGCGGCCGCGCGCGTGGCCGTGGCGAACGCGGCCTCCTCGCCTCCCTCGCCTCCCACGGCATCCTGATCGTCGCGTGCCTGATCGCGCTCTTCCCGATCGCCTGGCTGGTCTTCCTGTCGCTCGGCCCCGACAAGGACGACTACCTCCACCCCGGCGGCATCTGGGCCAAGATGACGTTCACGAACTACTCGTTCGTCCTCCAGCACACCGGCTTCTTCGACTGGATGAAGAGCTCGCTGATCGTCTCGCTGGGCACCACGGTCGTCGGTGTGATGGTCGCCGCCTCCACCGGTTACGCCGTCTCCCGCATGCGCTTCCCCGGTTACAAGAAGCTGATGTGGGTGCTGCTGGTCACCCAGATGTTCCCGATCGCCGTCCTCATCGTGCCGATGTACCAGATCCTCTCGGACCTGCAGCTCGTCGACACCTACCTGGGCCTGATCCTCGTCTACTGCTCGACCGCGGTGCCCTACAGCGCCTGGCTGCTCAAGGGCTACTTCGACACCATCCCGTTCGAGATCGACGAGGCGGGACGCGTCGACGGCCTCAGCCCCATCGGCACCTTCGTGCGGCTGATCCTGCCGCTCGCCAAGCCCGGTCTCGCCGTCGCGGCCTTCTACAACTTCATCACCGCCTTCGGCGAGGTCGCCTTCGCCTCGACGTTCATGCTCGACGACACCAAGTACACCTTCGCGGTCGGCCTGCAGAGCTTCGTCAGCGAGCACGACGCCCAGCGCAACCTCATGGCCGCCACGGCCGTGCTCGTCGCGATACCCGTCGCCGCGTTCTTCTACCTCGTGCAGAAGAACCTGGTGGCCGGCCTCACCGCAGGCGGCACGAAGGGCTGACCCCCTCGGGGAAGTGACTCCCGCGCGCCTGACCGCGCGGGTGGCGGCGGCGGGGGCCCGCCCCCCCCCCCGGCCCCCCCGGGCCCCCGCGCAGCCCCCGCCCCCCCCCCCCCCCCGGGCCCCGCCGCCAGGTGCCCTAACATAGACGCGCGCGCCGGCCGCGGGTC
>NZ_JBHYKH010000180.1:0-1915 GCF_042741275.1 Streptomyces sp. NPDC058964 | reverse complement strand
GCGCCCCCCCCCGCCGCGGCGCATCCTGGGTGACACCGCGGGGGGATTGCCCCGCCCGGCCGGCGCGGGGCGGGGGGGCCGGGTCGGTCCCCCCCAGCCCCGACCGGCCACCGCCCCCGCCTCGCACACCGCAGCCGCACACCCGCCGCCGTACCACGCATCCATGACCAGAAACCTTCCCCGCGCTCTCGACCTCGTTCGAGCCGGGGGAACCCCCACCGCATCAAGGACGCCATGAGCCAGCACTCCGCCGACCCGGCACCGAACTCCGCCGTCGCCACCGTCGCCAAGCGTCGCGACTGGTGGCGGGACGCGGTGATCTACCAGGTCTATCCGCGCAGCTTCGCCGACAGCAACGGCGACGGCATGGGCGACCTGGAGGGCGTACGTTCCAGACTTCCGTACCTGCGCGACCTCGGCGTGGACGCCGTGTGGCTCAGCCCCTTCTACGCCTCGCCGCAGGCCGACGCCGGCTACGACGTCGCCGACTACCGGGCCGTGGACCCCATGTTCGGCAACCTGCTCGACGCCGACGCGCTGATCCGCGACGCCCACGAGCTGGGTCTGCGCATCATCGTCGACCTGGTCCCCAACCACTCCTCCGACCAGCACGAGTGGTTCAAGCGCGCGCTCGCCGAGGGCCCCGGCTCCTCGGTGCGGGACCGCTACCACTTCCGCCCCGGCAAGGGCGAGAACGGCGAGCTGCCGCCCAACGACTGGGAGTCCATCTTCGGCGGTCCCGCGTGGACGCGGGTGACCGAGCCGGACGGCACTCCCGGTGAGTGGTACCTGCACCTCTTCGCCCCGGAACAGCCCGACTTCAACTGGGACCACCCGGCCGTCGGCGACGAGTTCCGCTCGATCCTGCGCTTCTGGCTGGACATGGGCGTGGACGGCTTCCGCATCGACGTGGCCCACGGTCTCGTCAAGGCGGAGGGTCTGCCCGACCTCGGATCGCACGACCAGCTGAAACTGCTGGGCAACGATGTCATGCCGTTCTTCGACCAGGACGGCGTGCACGCCATCTACCGCCAGTGGCGCGTGGTCCTCGACGAGTACGCGGGCGAGCGCATCTTCGTGGCCGAGGCGTGGACCCCGACCGTCGAGCGCACCGCGAACTACGTCCGCCCCGACGAGCTGCACCAGGCCTTCAACTTCCAGTACCTGGGCACGGAGTGGGACGCCGAGCAGCTGCGGGCGGTCATCGACCGCACCCTGGAGGCCATGCGCCCGGTGGGCGCCCCCGCCACCTGGGTGCTGTCCAACCACGACGTCACCCGGCACGCCACCCGCTTCGCCAACCCGCCCGGCCTCGGCACCCAGATCCGCACCGCGGGCGACCGCGAACTGGGCCTGCGCCGCGCCAGGGCCGCCTCCCTCCTCATGCTGGCGCTGCCCGGCTCGGCCTACGTCTACCAGGGCGAGGAGCTCGGCCTGCCGGACGTCGTCGACCTGCCCGACGAGGTCCGCCAGGACCCGGCGTTCTTCCGGGGCGCCGGCCAGGACGGCTTCCGCGACGGCTGCCGGGTGCCGATCCCGTGGACGCGCGAGGGCTCCTCGTACGGCTTCGGCAGCGGCGGCAGCTGGCTTCCGCAGCCCGGCACCTGGGCCGAGCTGAGCGTGGAGGCGCAGGACGGCGTGGCCGGTTCGACGCTGGAGCTGTACCGCGCGGCGCTGAGCGTCCGCCGGACGCGGCCCGACCTCGGAGCCGGTGACTCCGTCGAGTGGCTGCGCGCCCCGGAAGGCGTCCTCGCCTTCCGGCGCGGCGAGTTCGTGTGCGTCGCGAACACGACGGGGGAGTCGGTGACGACCCCGGCGTACGGCCGTGTCCTGCACGCCCCCGGCGGGCAGACGGAGGCCCCCCGCGACGCCTAGGTGGCGGCCGCCCCCGCGGGGGGGTGGTCGAACCCCCTCT
>NZ_JBHYKH010000179.1:14288-16224 GCF_042741275.1 Streptomyces sp. NPDC058964 | reverse complement strand
GGCGCCGCCGGCCCCCCCCCGGCCCCCCGGCCTCTCTGCTGGGGGGGGGCGGCGGCCCGGCGCCCCCCGGGGGGGCGCCGGCGCGCTCCACCGGCACGCCACCGCCGCCGGCCTCCCCTGCGAACGCGGCGCACGCCCTGGGACGTTCGGTTCCGGTGGCCCTGCGGATCCCGGCGATCGGGGTCGGCACCCCGGTCATACGGCTGGGGCTGGAGCCGGACGGCACCGTGCAGGTGCCTCCCGTCACGGCGCACGACCGGGCGGGCTGGTACCGGTACTCGCCGACGCCGGGTCAGGTCGGACCGGCGGTCATCCTCGGCCATGTCACGGTCGGCGCCTACGGGGACGGGGTCTTCCGTCACCTCGCGCGACTGCGCCGCGGCGACCGGATCGAGACACGGCTGGCGAACGGCACGGCGGCGCGGTTCACCGTCGACGCGGTACGGACGGTCGCCAAGTCGCGGTTCCCGGCGGACGCGGTGTACGGCGACGTCGACCGTCCCGAGCTGCGGCTCATCACCTGCGGCGGCCCCCGTACCGGCGACGGGTACCTCGACAACGTGATCGTCTTCGCCACGCTCACCTCGGCGAGCCCCTGACCGTCCCGCCCGAATGCCGGACCGGCGCAACGCACACCGGCCGGTCAGGCGTCATTTCCCACGCACGAAACACGACGATGGAGAGCGTTGAAACGGTCCCGCGACAGGGCAGCGTCCGAGCTGTTCGCCGCCCTCTACCCACGCCTGGCCGGCTGGTGCCGCCGTATCGTCGACGACGACGAGACGGCCCATGAGATCGCCTCGGAGGCGTTCACCCGGCTCTGGGCCCGCTGGACGGCCGTGGCGGAGCCCCGCGGTTTCCTCTACGTCACCGCGGCGAACCTGGTCCGGGACCACTGGCGCAAGCTGGAGCGCGAGCGCAAGGCCATGCGCCGTGCCACCACGGAGGCCGCCGCCCGCCCCCACGACGAGCAGTCCGACCCCTCGGTACGGCTGCTCGTGCAGTCGCTGCCGGAACGACTGCGCGTCCCGATCCTGCTGCACTACTACGCCGACATGCCGATCCGGGAGGTGTCCGTGCTGACCGGACGCAAGGAAGGAACCGTCAAGGCCGACCTCCACGCGGCCCGGGAACTGCTCCGCGTCCACTTGAGGAGAAGCCTTGACCACACGCTTTGACGACGACCCGGAGTTCGGACCCGACGACCCCCTCGCCGTGATCCTGCGGCCTCCCTCCGGGCATCTGGGTCCGCCCTCCGGCCGTTACGAGGCGATCCGCCGCGCCGCGACCCGTCGGCGGCTGATCCGTGCCGTGACAGGGGCCGGCCTGTCCTGTGCCGTCGCCGCGCTCATCGCGCTGCAACTGCACCCGGCGGCACCGGGCTCGCCCGCGTCCCCCGCGGTCCCGCCGGTACCACCACCGGTCAGCGGCCGTACGACGTCGCCCGGACCGTCGGCGTCCCCCTCCCCGGCGGCTGCGGCCACGCCCGGCACGGCCCGTTCCACGAGGAGGCAGGGGACCGGCGGAACGCGAGCCCCGAGCCGATCGGCGGTGCCCACTCCCGAACCCTCGACGGAGCCGTCCCGGGCACGGGTGGTGCCGTCGACGGACGGGACCGCGAGCGTCGCCGTCCCCGAGAGCCGCCCCTGATCACTGACGGGGCCGCCGGAGCGACCGGATGGGCGGCACAACCACTTTGTGCATCCTCGTGGCATGCTCCGGTCAAATCTGTCACGCTTCCGACAGCCACCGCCTCATCCCCAGGGGCCGCGGCAGAAAGCACAGCGATCACACCGACGAAGCGCGCAACCCGCGGCCGTCCTCCGGCGCACCCAAGCCGGCCGGGCGGTCACCGAGCAGGCCGTGATCCCGGTCGCCGTAAAGGAGTTTCGTGTGAGATCAACCCCCCACAATACCCTCGCCGCGAGCGCACTCG
>NZ_JBHYKH010000179.1:12418-14278 GCF_042741275.1 Streptomyces sp. NPDC058964 | reverse complement strand
CGCCTGCACCCCGGCCCAGGCGGTCACCAACGGCGGCTTCGAGAGCGGGACTTCGCCCTGGACCCAGTCCTCGGCCGGCGTCATCACCAGCCGCGCCGGTCAGACCGCCCACGCCGGCACCAGCTTCGCCTGGCTGAACGGAGTCGGCAGCACCCACACCGACACCCTGTCGCAGAGCGTGACGATCCCCACCGGATGCAGCACCGCCACCCTCACCTTCTGGCTCCACATCGACACCGCCGAGACGACCTCGTCGATCGCCTACGACAAGCTGACCGCGAAGATCGGCAGCACCACGCTGGCCACGTACTCGAACCTGAACAAGAACACCGGCTACGTGCAGAAGTCCTTCGACGTGTCGGCGTTCGCGGGCCAGACCGTGAACCTCGCCTTCACCGGCACCGAGGACTCCAGCCTCCAGACCAGCTTCGTCCTCGACGACATCGCCCTCGACACCTCCGGCGGCACGACACCGCCCGCCGACTCCACCCGGACCCCCGCCGCACCCTCGTACACCGTCAGCCTGAGCAGCGACACCAGCGGCACGGTGTGGACCGGTCACGAGAGCGTGACCTTCACCAACGCCTCCTCCACCGCGCTCGGCGAGGTGTACCTGAGGCTGTGGGACAACTACCACGGCACGTGCTCGGCACCTCCGATCACGGTCGGCAACGTCACCGGCGGCACCGCGGGCGCCCTCTCCGTCGCCTGCACGGCTCTCAAGATCGACCTGTCGTCGCCGCTGGCACAGGGGCAGACCGCCACCATCGGGTTCGACCTCGGCATCACCGTCCCCAGCGGCGCCGACCGCTTCGGCCACGACGGGGCCTTCAGCTTCATCGGCAACGCCCTTCCCGTGCTCGCGGTCAAGGACGGGGCGGGCTGGCACCTGGACCCGTACACCAACAACGGCGAGTCGTTCTACTCGCTGGCCGCCGACTTCAAGGTGACCCTCGACCACCCCAGCACCCTGCTGGTGCCGGCGACGGGCACCTCGGTCGACACCCCGGGCCCCAGCGGCCGCACGGTCACCACCGCCACCGCCACCAAGGTCCGTGACTTCGCCTGGGCCGCCGGGCCCTTCACCAGGATCTCCGGCACCTCCGCCGCCGGAGTCGCGGTGAACATCTACTCCGTGTCCGGTATCAGCTCCTCCAGCGCGCAGTCGATGCTGACCACCGCGAAGTCCGCCGTGGACGCCCACGCCGGACGCTTCGGCGCCTACCCGTACGGCGAGCTGGACGCGGTGATCGACAACAACTACTGGTTCGGCGGCATGGAGTACCCCGGCTTCGTCCTCGACCTGGTCAGCACCACCGCGCTCACCCACGAGATCGGCCACCAGTGGTGGTACGGCATCGTCGGCGACGACGAGTACAACAGCCCCTGGCTGGACGAGGCGTTCACCGACTACGCCACCGACCTGGCGCTCAACAAGACCGGCACCAACTGCTGGAACAGCGTGTCCTGGGCCTCGTCGGACGAGAAGATCACCAATTCGATGGCCTACTGGGACGCCCACTCGTCCCGGTACTCCACCGTGGTGTACAGCTACGGCAAGTGCGCCCTGCACGACCTGCGGCGCGTCCTCGGCGACAGCGCGATGACCAAGCTGCTGAAGGACTACGCCACTTCGCACTGGTACGGCGTCTCCACCACGGCCGAGTTCAAGGCGGCTGCCCAGGCCGCCACGAGCACGGACCTGACCTCGTTCTGGACCCAGCACCGCATCGAGGGCTGACCCGGCACGGGTCGGGGGCGCGGCGCCCCCCCCCGGCGGGGGGCCCCCCCCCCCCCCCCGGGGCGTGGGAGTGGGGGGGGCGCGGCGGGGGGGGGGGCCGGGCCGGGGCGGGGGGGCCC
>NZ_JBHYKH010000179.1:845-12408 GCF_042741275.1 Streptomyces sp. NPDC058964 | reverse complement strand
ACGGCGGCGGCCCCGGCCCCCACCCCCACGCACCTCCCCTCTTTCTGCCCCCCCCCCCCCAGCGCGGGCTCCCCGGGCCGGGGCCGGCCGCGGCCGGCGCCCGCATGGCGTCGGCCGCGGCCAACCCGCGTGTCAGTGGCGATGGACGGGCCAGTGCGGGTCGGTGCAGCGGGCCTGGCCGGTGAGCCCGAGGAACCGTATGCGGTGCGGGAGTTCCCCGGACGAGCCGCAGGAACGGCGCCGGGCCGGGGCATGGCGGACGAGCCAGGACGTCAGCCCGGTGCGCATCTCCTCCCCGTTGTCCCAGGCGCAAAGGTGAGTTCGTCACCGAGCAGGTCGTACTCCCACTCCGCCACCGCCTCGGCCGGGTGCCGGTCTGCGACATGACCGGTCGGCACCTCCCACGTGCGCAGCCACGGGGCCACGGGGCCGCGGTGCCCGTCGCCTCGGCGCAGAGAACGACGACCTCGTGCGCGGTTGACGGCAGGACCGGGGGCGACGAGCGTGTACGTTCACCAGGCCCGCAGGAACTCCCGCACCGCCGCGACCTGATGAGCGGGCCACTCCTGCCAACGGCCGAGTGCGAAGGAACGGCCCGCCTCGTGCAGGCCGAAGAGGGCGTCGGCGCGGCCGTCGACGAGAGCAGTGGCGAACTGGGGCAGGATCCGGCGGAGCAGGGACGGGCGGTCGCTCCAGTCGGTGGCCCGCCAGGTGCGCCGGAGGAGGTCGGGGTCCAGCGGCCGGTCCGGCGACCTGAGCGGCGCGAGCCCCTCCGCGCTGCCCCAGCGGCAGTCACAGTTGCGCTCGTCGGGGTGGGCGGTCGTGCCCCGGAAGGTGGCCGCGAGGCCGTCCAGCGCCGCGTCGAGGCGCAGCCGTGGGTTCGTCATGGACGTGGACTTCCGAGGACTCCGGAAGCACCCGGCCGCCGAAGACCGCCAACTCACCCTACGTCCTCTCGTTCACCCTGTCCGGGAGCAGACAGGCGATGAGGGCGGCGGTGTCGTCGTGCAGATCGTCCTGGCCGTAGTCGAGCAGGTCGCCGTGGAGCCGGTCCAGGAACTCCCCGGGCCGGAGCGGCTCCCAGGAGCGGACGCGCTCGACGAGCGGATAGAAGGAGCCGTCGGGCGCCCGGGTCTCGGTGATCCCGTCCGTGTACAGCAGCAGCTGGTCGCCGGGGCGGAAGGCGTACACGTCGACGCGGTAGGGGTCCCCGACCAGCACGCCGAGGTTCAGGGGCGGACCGGACCGGCCGGTGTCCAGCTCACGCACCTCGCCCGGCCGGATGAGCAGGGGCGGCGGATGTCCGCAGTTGACGACGCGGACGACCCGCTCGTCGGCGGGGATCTCCGCGAAGACGGCGGTGACGAACCGTTCGGCGACCTCGCTTCCCGCGAGCTGTTCGGCCCTGCGCGCCATGCTGGTCTCCACCCGGGCCGCCAGGGCGGGGAGGCCGGGTTCGTCGTGCGCGGCCTCGCGGAACGCGCCGAGCAGGGCGGCGGCCGTCTCCACCGCGAGGAGTCCCTTGCCGCGGACGTCGCCGATGAGCAGGCGGACCCCGTGCGCGGTCGGCACCGCCTCGAAGAGGTCACCGCCGACTCGGGCCTCCGCCGCGGCGGAGAGGTAGAAGCTCTCCAGTACGAGGTCGCCGATCCGGTGCGGAACCGGTTTGAGCAGCACGCACTGTGCGATCTCGGCCACGAACCGCACATCGGCCAGGGTGCGCTCCCGGTGGATCCGGTGGGCGGCCACGAACGTGCCGAGAGTACCCACCAGCGCCGTACAGATGTACGCGGCCACGTAGTGCCGGTCCAGCAGGTAGCCGACGTCACGGCCCGCACAGCAGGGGGTGCCGGCCAGGATCCCCTGTAAGGCGATGGCGAACACGGTGGCGAGGGCCACGACGCCGGGGCCGTGGGCGAAGGCGGCCACCAGGGGCAGCGCGATCAGCACGAAGCTCACCGGCCACTGCACTGGCGTCACGGGCTCGAGCAGCAGGACGACCACGACGTAGTGGACCGGGAGCCAGCGCAGCCAGGCGGGCTCGGGCGATGGTCCTTGGCCGTCGCCGCTGCCCACCCGGGAGTCGGTACGGTCCGACCGACGCAGCCTGTACACACCGAACTCCCGGACAAGATCGCAGCAAGGGTTCCAGCCTGCTGCGCCCGGCCACGGCCCACCGGCGATTGCTCCCGTCACCGGCATGTCCGCCGCCGTGCGGCGGACCGCCATACGGGTGATCTCTGGCGCGCCGCAGGCCGTGCTGTGGCCGGGGAACACGGGGTCGTCGAGTGCCGGGGGCCTCTCCTGGGACCGGTTCGGAGTGGCACCCTCACGACCGCCGAACGAGACTGAAGCCCACGGTTCGTGATCAGGAAAGAAAGCACGATCCTTTCGTAACGTCCTCCAGGAGGTCCGATGGTGGAGCAGTCCTCCGAGGTCGACATATCCGGACCGGACGCATCGGTCGTCGACAGACTCGCCGAAGTGCTTGCTGACGTCACCTGCGTAGAACGTGTTCCGGTCGACAGTCATTTCTTCGACGACCTCGGCGCAAATTCGTTGGTCATGGCCCAGTTCTGTGCTCGGGTCAGAAAAATTCCGGACCTGCCGTCCGCGTCCATGAAGGACATTTACCGGAACCCGACGATTCAGAGCCTCGCCACGGCTCTCGCGGAGACGGACCCCGGGCCCGCCACCGCATTGATCCCCTCGAACACGTCGACCCAGCCGGCCGTACCCACGCCGGTGACGTCGCCGAGCCGCCTGGCCTATGTTCTTTGCGGAACCGCCCAGTTGCTGTCCTTCCTCGGCTACTCCCTGGTCTTCGGAGTGGTCACCGCGCGCGGCTACGAGTGGATCGCGAACGGTTCGGGCCCGGTCCACATCTATCTGCGATCGCTGGCCTTCGGCGGTCTCGGATTCCTGGCCATGTGCCTGTTCCCGGTGCTCGCGAAGTGGATTCTCATCGGCCGCTGGAAACCCCGGGAATTCCCGGTCTGGGGCCTGACCTATCTACGGTTCTGGCTCGTCAAGGTACTGCTCCACGGCAATCCGATGGTCTTCTTCGTCGGAAACCCGCTGTACGTGCTGTATCTCCGGGCGCTCGGCGCGCGCGTCGGAAAGGGAGTCACCATTCTCTCCCGCACCGTCCCGGTCTGCACCGACCTGCTCACCATCGGTGCCGGCACGGTGATCCGGAAGGACTCGTTCTTCCTGGGCTACCGGGCCCACGCGGGCCGTATCCAGACCGGCAGGATCACACTCGGCCGTGATGTGTTCGTCGGCGAGAAGACGGTCCTCGACATCGACACGTCGATGGGCGACGCGGCGCAGCTCGGTCACTCGTCCGCCCTGCACCGCGGTCAGACGGTCCCGGACGGTGCGCGCTGGCACGGATCCCCCGCGGAGCCCACCGAGGTCGACCACGTGCGGGTCGCTCCGGCGAAGTGCGGCACCCCGCGCCGGACCTGGTTCGGCCTGGTCACCCTGGTCCAGTTGTTCCTCGTCTACCTTCCGCTGACCGTCGGCGGGCTGTACATGCTGTTCAGCGTGGTTCCGGCGCTTGGGTCACGACTGGGACCGGACTCGGCCGGCATCACGACGGAGACGCTGATCAGCGACGCGCTGGTGCTGTCCCTGGCGCTGTTCCTCGGCTTCGTGGTCCTGGGCCTCGTCGCGCTGTTCACCCTTCCGCGGCTGCTGGCCCTGCTCGTCAAGCCCGACAGGGTCTACCCCCTCTACGGATTCCACTACGCGCTGCACCGGGCGACGGCCCGCATGACGAACGTCAGGTTCTTCGCCTGGCTCTTCGGCGACAGCTCCTACATCGTGTACTACCTCCGTGGCCTCGGATACGACCTGTCCAAAGTCGAGCAGACGGGTTCGAACTTCGGCACCGAGGTGCAGCACGAGACGCCTTTCCTGGCTTCCGTGGGCAGCGGAACCATGGTGGCCGACGGGCTCTCCATCGCCAACGCGGAATTCTCCAGCACGTCCTTCCGCCTGTCCCGGGCGTCCATCGGTCCGCACAACTTCCTCGGCAACAACATCGTCTACCCGGCCGGCGGCAGAACGGGCGACAACTGCCTCCTGGCGACCAAGGTCCTCATCCCCCTCGACGGTGAGGTCCGGGAAGGCGTGGGACTGCTCGGATCGCCCTGCTTCGAGATCCCCCGGTCGGTGGAGCGCGACACCCGGTTCGACGACCTCAGGACCGGAGACTCACTGCGCCGCCGTCTCGCCGCGAAGAACCGCTACAACCTCCGCTCGATGGCCGTCATGCTCTTCGTACGGTGGCTGTACACCTTCGCTCTCACACTGTTCGCCCTGCAGTCCGTCGAGGTGTACGGATGGCTCGGACACGTCGTGATCGCCGGATACCTGGCCTGCACGCTCGCGTTCTCCGTCCTCTACTACGTGCTGCTCGAGCGCTGCATCACGAGGTTCCGCGCGCTGCGACCCAAACTGTGCTCCATCTACGACCCGTACTTCTGGTGGCACGAGCGCCTGTGGAAGGTTCCGGACCGGCACCTCAACATCTTCAACGGCACGCCCTTCAAGAGCCTGATCTGGCGGCTGATCGGTGTGCGCATCGGCAGCAGGGTGTTCGACGACGGCTGCTACATGACGGAGCGGACACTGACCACGATCGGCGACGGGTGCACCCTCAACGCCGGAAGCAAGATCCAGTGCCATTCGCAGGAGGACGGCACGTTCAAGTCCGAGGTCAGCACACTCGGTGCCGGCTGCACGCTGGGCGTCGGTGCTCATGTGCACTACGGCGTGACGATGGGGGACGGCGCCGTGCTGGCGGTCGATTCCTTCCTCATGAAGGGCGAGGAAGTCCCCTCGAACGCGCGGTGGGGCGGAAACCCGGCCGTGGACATGCCCGATGCCTCCGACGAGTTCTCCGGCATCGGCTCCGCAATCACCCGGCCCGCGCCCAACGGCGCCGCCGCGACCGTGAGTTGAGGAAGGCCATTCGATGGGAGCGCTCGTGGAAGCGGACCGGGAGTACTGGAGCCGTGTGCTGACCGCCGGAGGTTTCACCGCGGTGCCTCGGTGGGCCGGGCAGCCGGTGCCGGGAGTGGCCGAGTACGAGGCGACGGTCCCCGGCGACCTGGCGGAAGCGGTCGGCGAGCTGGCGCGGACGTCGGGGGTGCCGCTCGGCGCGGTGCTGCTCGCGGCCCACGCCAAGGTGCTGGCCGCCTTGTCCGGTGAGCAGGAGGTGGTGACGGGCTACGCCGCCGGGGCGCCGGGCGGGCCGCTGCCGTGCCGGCTGACCGTGACCCCCGGACCGTGGCGCGCCCTGCTGTCGCAGGCCCGGCACGTCGAGGCCGAGCTGCTTGCCCACCGGGACTTCCCGCTGCAGGAGCTGCGCCGGGAGCTCGGCGTGACCGAGCCGTCGTACGAGGTCGTCCTCGACCCGACGGGGACCGGGGACGGGCCCGCCGAAGACGCCGTGCTGGCGGTGGGCTGGTGCGACGGCGACGGAAGCCCGTCGATGCGCCTGCGGTACCGCACCCAGGCGCTGGACGCCGACTGCGCGGCCCGGATCGCCGGCTACCACCTGACCGCGCTGCGGTTGATGACGGCCGACGCGGACGCCGATCACGCGCGGCAGAGCCTGCTGTCGGCCGACGAGGTGCGCGAGCAGCTCGAAGGTCTTGCCGGACCCCACAGGACCCTCCCCGAGGGGCGGGTGCACGAACTGTTCGAGCAGCGCGTCCGCGCGCATCCGGAGGCGGTGGCGGCCGTCCACGGCGAGCGCCGGTGGACGTACGCGCAACTCAACGCGCGCGCCAACCGGCTGGCGCGGGCGCTGCTGGCGCGGGGACTGGGCCGGGAAGACATCGTCGCGGTGGTCACCGAGCGCAACCTCGACTGGCTCGCCGCCGTCCTGGCGGTGTTCAAGGCCGGAGGCGTGTATCTGCCGATCGAGCCGCACTTCCCGCCCGGCCGTATCACCGCCACACTGTCGCGAGCCGGATGCCGGCTGGTGCTGACCGAGCCCGGCAGCACCGAGACCCTCGACCAGGCCCTCGCCACCCTGCCGGGAGTCGACAAGCTGCTCATCGAGTCGGCCGCCGCCGAACAGCACGCCGACGGCGACCTCGGGGTGTCGGTCGACCCCGGCCAACTGGCCTACATCTACTTCACCTCCGGCTCCACCGGCGAGCCGAAGGGCGCGATGTGCGAGCACGCGGGCATGCTCAACCACCTCTATGCCAAGATCGACGACCTGGGCATCGACCAGGACCGGGTGGTGGCGCAGACGGCACCGCAGTGCTTCGACATCTCGCTGTGGCAGCTGGTCTCCGCACTGCTGGTCGGCGGCCGGACGCTGCTGGTCGAGCAAGAGTCGATCGTGGACGTGGAGCGGTTCCTCGACACACTCGTCCGCGGCCGGGCCGGTGTCGTGCAGCTCGTGCCCTCCTACCTGGAAGTGGTGGTGTCGTACCTCGAGCGGCACCCCCGGGAACTGCCCGACCTGCGCTGCGTGTCGGTGACCGGCGAGGCGCTGAAGCGGGAACTGGTCCAGCGCTGGTTCGCCATCCGGCCCGGCGTCAAGCTCGTCAACGCCTACGGGCTCACCGAGACCTCGGACGACACCAACCACGAGGTCATGGAAGAGGTGCCCGAACGCGTCTTGCTGGGGCGCGCGGTCAACAACGTACGCGTCCACGTCGTCGACGAGCAGCTGTCACTGGTGCCGCTGGGTGCCCCGGGGCTGATCGCGTTCTCCGGTGTGTGCGTGGGACGCGGGTACGTCAACGACCCCGAGCGGACCCGGGAGGCGTACCGGGAGGATCCGTACCGGCCGGGGGAGCGGCTCTACCTGGGCGGTGACTGGGGACGCTGGCACCCGCACGGCAAGCTGGAGTTCCTCGGCCGCCGGGACAACCAGGTCAAGATCCGTGGCTTCCGGATCGAGATCGGCGAGATCGAGAACACCCTGCTGCGGGTCGACGGGGTGCGAGACGGTGCCGTGGTCATCGCGGAGCGCGCCGACCAGAGCAAGCACCTGATCGCCTACTACACCGGCCGACGCCTGGAGACGGACGCACTGCGCGAGGCTCTGGGCGCCCAACTGCCCTCCTACATGGTCCCCTCGGCCTTCCACTGGCGGCCCGGTCTGCCGCTGACCGCCAACGGCAAGACCGACCGGAAGGCCCTGACCGCACTGGCCGAACAGCAGACAGCGGCCGAGCGGAGCGATGTCACCCCGGAGTCCCGCCGCGTCCCGCTCACCCCGACCGAGCGGAAGCTGGCGGCCGCCTGGGCCGAACTGCTCGGAGTTCCCGAGGACCGCATCGGCCGCGCGGACCACTTCTTCGATTCCGGCGGCACCTCACTGTCGGCGGTGAAACTCACCATCGCCCTGGACCGCGCGGTCTCCCTCAAGGACATCACCCGGAACCCGGTGCTCGCCGACCTGGCCGCGCTCGTCGACGGCAGCGCCCGGCAGCGCCCAGGACTGCTCCAGCCGCTGACGGAAACGGCCGGCACACCGGAGTGCGCCCTGGTCTGCTTCCCCTACGCGGGCGGAAACGCGGTCAACTACCAGCCGATGGCCACCGCACTGGCCGGCAGCGGGACCGCGGTCTACGCCGTGGAGCTGCCGGGCCACGACCTGGCCGCCCACACCGAGCCGTTCGCGCCGATCTCCCAGGTGACGGAGCAGGTCGTCGCCGAGATCACCGCCCTCGGCCCGACCAGGGTCATGCTGTGGGGCCACTCCTCGGGCACCGCGGCCGCCCTGGAGACCGCCGGCAGGCTGCGGGAGCGCGGGATCGAAGTCTCCCGGGTCTTCCTCTGCGCACAGCTGCTGGGCACCGCCACGGACCGCCGTGCCGCCGTCACGGAACTGGAAGCCCGGAGCGACGCGGAGATCGCCACCGGACTCACCGCGGAGAGCGGCTACACCGAACTCGGGGAACTGAACGCACCGCACGCCGAACACATCGGAGCCGCCTACCGGCACGACTGCGTGTGCGCACACCGCTACTTCGCCGACGCCCTGGAGGCTCCGCCGGCGGTGAGGCTCCCGGCACCGGTCACCGTGGTCGTCGCCGCCGACGACCCGAACACGACCGGGCACCTGGACCGGTACCGCGACTGGCAGCTCCTGGCCGAGCACGTGGACCTCCACGAACTTGCCGACGGAGGCCACTACTTCCTGCGCACCCGTCCGTCCGAAGCCGCGCAGGTCGTCCTCGGCGCCACCGAACGACTGGCCCCCTCCTGAACCTCCGGAGCCTCCGGAAGGGCAACCGAAGGGAAACCGATATGCCGTCCTCACCCCTGGCATCACGGCTCGACCTCGAGCTGAAGCCGGACCGACCGCCCATCCTGCGCGTCGACACCCCCGACGACGCGGCGAGTTGGGCGAGCGAGCACCGCGACGCGCTGCGCGCCCAGGTCACCGAACACGGCGCCGTGCTCGTGCGCGGTCTGGAACTGCGCGAGGTGGACCAGGTCGGTGCCGTCTTCGCCGGGCTGTCCGGCGGCCTGATGACGGAGCGAGAGGCCTTCGCCACCCGTGAGAGCTACGGGCAGGGGCTGTACTCGTCCTCCACGTGGCCGACCAACCAGCCGATGTGCATGCACCACGAACTCAGCTACACGGTCGAGGTCCCCGGTCTGATGCTGTTCGCGTGCCTGACCGCGCCCGGCGAGGGCGGGGCCACGGCCGTGGCCGACGCGGAACAGGTGCTCCAGGCGCTGCCCACCGCCCTGACCGACCGGTTCGAGCGGGAGGGCTGGCTGCTCACCCGCAGTTACAACGACGAGATCGGTGCCTCCCTCGAGGAGTCCTTCGGCACCGACGACCACGCCGCCGTCGAACGCTACTGCCGCGCCAACGACATCGACTTCACCTGGCAGCCCGACGGCTCACTGCGCACCCGCCAGCGCCGCGGCGCCGTGGTACGCCACCCGGTCACCGGCCGGCGCTGCTGGTTCAACCAGATCGCCTTCCTCAACCAGTGGACGCTGGCCCCGGAGGTGCGCGAGTACCTGGTGGACGTCTACGGCGAGGACGGACTGCCGTTCAACACCCGGTTCGGCGACGGCACCCCGATCGGGGAGGACGTCGTCCAGCTCCTCAACTCCACCTACGAGGAGCTCACCCGACGCGAGCCCTGGCAGGCCGGTGACCTGATGCTCGTCGACAACATCCGCACCGCACACAGCAGAGAGGCCTACACGGGCGAACGTCGGGTGCTGGTCGCCATGGCCGAGCCCTGCCGCCCGGCCGATCTCTCCCCGACCCCGGAGGCAAGCCAGCGATGACCAACCTGTTGTCCACCGCCACCCAGCGCGACGCATCGCATCCGCCCTCGGCACCGACGTTCTCGGTGATCTCCGGCGCGCAGGTGCAGCAGGCCCTCGCCGGGCGCGAGAAGGCGATCGTGGAGCTCGTCGAGTCCACCTACCGGCTGCACGGCGCCGGGGACTCGGTCAACCCTCCGTCGTACTTCCTGCGTTTCCCCGACCGCCCCACGTCGCGCATCATCGCCCTGCCGGCCTCCATCGGCGGAGCGGACCACGTGGACGGCCTGAAGTGGATCTCCAGTTTCCCGGCCAATGTGTCGGCGGGCCTGCCCCGCGCCTCCGCCGTCCTCATCCTCAACGACCACGACACCGGCTACCCGTTCGCCTGCCTGGAGAGCTCCATCATCAGCGCGACCAGGACCGCGGCGTCCGCCGCGCTGGCGGCCGACTGGCTCAGCCGGAACCGGCCCCGCCCCAGCCGTGTCGGATTCTTCGGCACGGGACTGATCGCCCGCTACATCCACACCTTCCTGGCGGGCACCGGGTGGACGTTCGACACGATCGGCGTCCACGACGTGTCGCCCGACAGCGCCGCCGGGTTCTCCGGCTACCTGCGACAGGCCGGGACCACCGCACGGGTCGACGTCCACGACAGCGCCGAGGAGCTGATCCGTTCCAGCGACCTGGTGGTCTTCGCCACCGTCGCCGGTGAACCGCACGTCACCGACCCCGGCTGGTTCACACACCACCCGCTGGTCCTGCACGTGTCCCTGCGCGACCTCGCCCCGGAGATCCTGCTCGCCTCGACCAACATCGTCGATGACGTCGAGCACTGTCTGAAGGCCGACACCTCACCCCATCTGGCCGAGCAGCTCACGGGCAACCGCGACTTCCTGCACGGCACCCTCGACGACATCATGACCGGACGGCGGATCCCGCCGGCCGACCGGTCAGTGATCTTCTCCCCCTTCGGACTCGGCGTGCTCGACCTCGCGGTCGGCAAGTACGTCTACGACGAAGTGGCCCGGGCGGGGCAGCTCCGACTCATCGACGACTTCTTCCACGACCTGCGCCGCTACGGCTGAAGCCGCAGACTTCGGCCCTGGCACCAGGAGGCCCACCGTGCCCGTCATATCCGCCCCGTACGCCTTCAACGAAGGCGGGCTCTACGTCGACCTCGAGTCGATCTTCGGGCTCCCTCTCTATCTGAAGTGCGAGGGCTTCAACTTCGCCGGCTCCATCAAGTTGAAGGCCGCCAACGAGATGGTGGAGAGCGCCGAGCGTGAGGGAGTCCTGAACGAGGACTCGATACTCGTCGAGTCCTCGTCGGGGAACCTGGGAGTGGCGCTCAGCATGATCGCCGCGAGCAAGGGTTACCGGTTCCTGTGCGTCACGGACTCCCGTTGCAACCTCTCGACCAGACTGCTGATGGAGGCTCTGGGCAGCGAGGTGCACATCGTGTCCGACCTGGACTCCAACGGCGGCTTCCTCGGCAAGCGGATCGACTACGTCCGCGGGCTGTGCGAATCCGACAGCCGGTATGTGTGGCTCAGTCAGTACACCAACGCCGGCAACTGGCGTGCGCACTTCCGCACGACGGCACCCGAGATCGCCACCCAGTTCCCGCAGCTCGACGTGCTGTTCGTCGGGGCGGGCACCACCGGCACCCTGATGGGCTGCGCGCGCTACTTCCGGCAGTGGCACCGTCCGGTGCGGATCGTCGCCGTGGACAGCGTCGGCTCGGTCGCCTTCGGCGGCGAGCCGGGCCGCCGGATGATTCCGGGCCTGGGCATGAGCATGCGCCCGCCGCTGCTGGACGAGTCCTATGTGGACGAGGTGATGCGGGTCGAGGAGGCCGACACCATCCGCACCTGCCACCGCCTGGCCAGACGCGGCTACCTGTTCGGCGGCTCCACGGGAACCGTGGTCAGCGGCGCCATGGACTGGCTCACCCGGCACGACGCGCGTGACGTCACCGCCGTGGCCATCGCGCCGGACCTCGGCGAGCGCTACCTCGACACCATCTACCAGGTCAACTGGCTGCAGGATCTGTACGGGGACCACATCCTCGACTCCGAGCCGCTGACCGCGGCTCCCCGCAAGGCCAAGCCGCTTCCGGGGGAGTCGGTCCGCCGACGCAGAAGATAGCGCGCCGACCGCCGCCCGGCGGCCCCTCCCCGGGCCCCCGAAGCGGTCGACGCGCCATCACCCCCGTGGCCCGGGGGGTCGTGGTCACGTTCCCCCCCCGGGGACATGCCGTGGTGATACCCACAGCGGGGCGGGTCGG
>NZ_JBHYKH010000179.1:0-835 GCF_042741275.1 Streptomyces sp. NPDC058964 | reverse complement strand
CCGCCACGCGCCGCGCCCCCCCACCCCCCCGGCCCGGGGGCGGTGCTGTTCCGCTCCCCCCCCGCGCGACTTGCCGTCGTGATCCCCTCAGCGGGCCGGAGCGGACCCGATCTCGACCACCCGGGCCCACGCGGGCGGCGAGTCCGGCACATGGTCCGGATCGTCCTCGTCCCACTGCCCGCCCGCCCGGGGGAACAGACCCACCACGGTCCGGCACGGCGGACGCGTGGCGGGCCAGGGCGTCTGCCCGTCGGTCAGGACCACGACGACGTCCGGAGTCGGCCGAATGCGCAGCGCCTTGGCGAAGCCCGTGCGCAGATCCGTACCACCACCGCCCACCAGCGGAATGCCCTCGCCGCGGCACAGCGGGTGCACGATCCGTGCCGACGCGTCGCACGGCACCACGCTGACCAGTTCACGTCGGCCGCCCACGGCACGGGAGATCGCGGCGACCTCGAGGAGCGCGCTGCCCAGTTCCGTGTCGCTGACCGAGCCGGACGTGTCGACGACCACGGCGACCCGGGGCGGCCTGCGCCGCAGGCTCGGGAGTACGACCCCGGGCACCCCGGCCGAGCGCCGCGCCGGCCGGCCGTAGAGGTAGTCCTCGCCCGCCCCCGGGCCGCAGGCCGCCGAGCGGACGGCCGCGCCCAGCAACTCCCGCCACGGCTGCGGCGGATGGAACGCCTCCTCGGCCCAGCGCCGCCACCCCCGCGGGGCGTCGGCCGGCCGGGCGGGGGTGGCCCCCGCCGACCCGGAGCCCCCCCCGTGCCCTGGCTGCGGGCTCAGGCCGGGCGCCGCCACCGCGCCCCACTCCCCCTCCCGCGCCCAGGCCGCG
>NZ_JBHYKH010000178.1:0-16251 GCF_042741275.1 Streptomyces sp. NPDC058964 | reverse complement strand
GGGGCCGGGCTGCGCGGTCCCCGGTCCGCCCGCCGCCCCCCCCGGGGACCGGGGCGGCAAGTACCGCCGGGCTACCTGATCGGGCGGTGCACGTTCTCCCGCCGGGACGGTCCGAAGGTCGCGTCGGCGATCCACGGGCCGTCCCCGGACGGGTCGACGATCCCCTGCTCCAGCCATTCGTAGGCCCCGCCGAGGACCCCCTTGACCACCTTGCGGTCGAGGTCGTCGGTGTTGCTCCACAGTCGCTGGAAGAGTTCATCGACGCGGATGCGGGCCTGGCGGCAGAAGGCGTCGGCCAGTTGGTAGGCCTCCCGGCCGTGGTCGCCCCGGCTGCGCAGGTGCTCGGCCCGGACGCAGGCCGCGCTCATCGCGAACAGTTCCGCGCCGATGTCCACGATGCGGCCCAGGAAGCCCTGCTTGGTCTCCATCCGGCCCTGCCAGCGGGACATGGCGTAGAAGGTGGAGCGGGCGAGCTTGCGGGCGTGCCGCTCGGCGTAGCGCAGGTGCGGGGAGAGATCCACCCCGTGTTTGAACTCGCCGTAGGAGGCGGGAAGCTGGCCTGGTCCGGTGACCAGTTTCGGCAGCCACTTGGCGTAGAACACGCCCGCGTTCGCGCCCGCCTTCGCCTTGTCCGACAGGGACTTCTCGGGATCGATGAGGTCACCGGCGACCGAGAGGTGCGCGTCGACGGCCTCACGTGCGATCAGCAGGTGCATGATCTCGGTGGAGCCTTCGAAGATCCGGTTGATGCGCAGATCGCGCAGGATCTGCTCGGCCGGAACCGCGCGCTCGCCGCGCGCCTTGAGGGACTCCGCCGTCTCGAAGCCCCGGCCGCCACGGATCTGGACCAGCTCGTCCGCCATCAGCCAGGCCATCTCGGAACCGTAGAGCTTGGCGAGGGCGGCCTCGATGCGGATGTCGTTGCGGTCCTCGTCCGCCATCTGCGAGGACAGGTCGAGTACGGCCTCCAGCGCGAAGGTGGTGGCGGCGATGAAGCTGATCTTCGAGCCGACCGCCTCGTGCAGCGCGACGGGCTTGCCCCACTGCTCCCGGGCCGCCGACCACTCGCGGGCGATCTTCAGACACCACTTGCCCGCGCCCACGCACATCGCGGGCAGCGAGAGCCGGCCGGTGTTCAGGGTGGTCAGCGCAATCTTCAGGCCCGCGCCCTCGGCGCCGATCCGGTTGGCGGCCGGGACCCGGACCTGGTGGAAGCGGGTGACGCCGTTCTCGATGCCGCGCAGGCCCATGAACGCGTTGCGGTTCTCGACGGTGATGCCCTCCGAGCCCGCCTCCACGACGAAGGCGGTGATGCCGCCCTTGTGACCTTCGGACTTGGGCACCCGGGCCATGACGACGAGGAGGTCGGCGACCACGCCGTTGGTCGTCCAGAGCTTCACCCCGTCGAGGACGTAGTCGGCGCCGTCCGGTACGGCGGTGGTGGCCAGCCGGGCGGGGTCGGAGCCGACGTCCGGCTCGGTGAGGAGGAAGGCCGAGATGTCGGTGCGGGCGCAGCGGGGCAGGAAGGTGTCCTTCTGCTCCTGGGTGCCGAAGAGCTTCAGCGGCTGCGGTACGCCGATCGACTGATGGGCCGAGAGCAGGGCGCCGATCGCCGGGTTGGCGGAGCCGACCAGGGCGAGGGCCTTGTTGTAGTACACCTGGGTGAGCCCGAGGCCACCGTACTTGGTGTCGATCTTCATGCCGAGGGCGCCGAGCTCCTTGAGCCCGTCGATGACCTCGTCCGGGATCCGCGCCTCCCGCTCGATGCGGGCCGAGTCGATCTGCGTCTCGCAGAAGTCGCGCAGCTTGGCGAGGAACTCCTCGCCGCGCTGCACGTCCTCGTCGGCCGGGAGCGGGTGGGGGTGGATGAGGTCGAGCCGCAAGCGCCCCAGGAACAGTTCCTTGGCGAAGCTGGGCTTCCGCCAGTCCTGTTCCCGGGCCGCCTCGGCGACCTGGCGTGCCTCACGCTCAGTGACCGTGGGCTTGGTGGTGGGGGCGGACATGAGGCTCACCTCGCCGCGAATAGGGGTGCAGGGGACCGTTCGCTACCGACCAGTGCTACTGGATCGTTGGTACCCGAAACGGGCCGCCCCCACCAGTCCTCGCGCGTCCGAACGGCGCGTGTATCAGCCGATGCCGACGGAGTACGACTTCGCCCGGGCCGCCCGGATCCCTGGAATACCCCGGCTCCGGACTCGGTGCCGGGGCCGCCCTCGTCACTGCGCGGCGGTTTGCGCCGAACGAGTGCCCGGACGAAGCGGCGGGACGCGACATGACGCCGACAGCGCCGGAGCACCGGAGCACCGGAGCACCGGACGAAGACGCAGACGTGCCGGGTCCATGTCGTCCGGCCGATGTCCCGCCCGCGGGGGTGTTGCGTCGGGGGGCCCTGCCGGGGGACGGTTCGCGTACCGCTTTCCGTGGCCGCAGAGCGGCCGGAAGGCTGCCCGTTCCGCTGCGGCCCGTTGCGGCTCGGAGAGGGGTCGAAGCGCATCGACGGGCCTCTGGACACCCACCCTGGCCGAAGCTAATGTCAATGCGCCCTCACACACCCTTGTCAGCAACGCGCACTGTCGAAGCGCTTCATAACCTTGGAGAGCTGGATGGTCACCCTCGCCGAGGTCGCCCAGCACGCCGGAGTCTCGGCGAGCACGGTGAGCTATGTCCTCAGCGGCAAGCGGTCCATCTCCGCCACCACCCGGCACCGGGTCGAGCAGAGCATCCGCGAGCTCGGGTATCACCCGAACGCGGGTGCCCGCGCCCTGGCCAGCAACCGGTCGAACATCATCGCGCTGATGGTCCCGCTGCGGACCGACATGTACGTGCCCGTGATGATGGAGATCGCCATCGCGGTGGCCACCACGGCACGCGCGCACGGCTACGACGTCCTGCTCCTCACCGGCGAGGAGGGTCCCGACGCGGTGCGCCGGATCACCGGCAGCGGCCTCGCCGACGCGATGATCCTGATGGACGTCGAGCTGGACGACGAGCGGCTGCCGCTCCTGCGCGGCGCTGACCAGCCTTCCGTCCTCATCGGCCTGCCCGCCGACACCACCGGTCTGACCTGTGTCGACCTCGACTTCGCGGCGACGGGTGCGCTGTGCGTCGAGCATCTCGCGCGGCTCGGTCACCGAGACATCGCTGTCATCGGCGAGGCGCCCGCGGTCTACGAGCGGCACACGGGCTTCGCCGAGCGCACCCTCGACGGGCTCCGTTCCCGGGCCCGGGAGCTGGGCCTGCGGGTACTGCACCGCCCGTGCGACGGCGGGTACGACGCGATCGCCGTCACCCTCGCCCGGATCTTCGACGAACGCCCGGGCACCAGCGGGTTCGTCGTGCAGAACGAGGCCGCGGTCGAGCCGCTGCTCGCCCTGCTGCGCCAGCAGGGCCGGGCCGTGCCCGAGGACGTGTCCGTGGTCGCGATCTGCCCGGAGCAGGTCGCCGTCGAGGCGTCGGTGCGGCTGACGTCGGTCGCCATCCCAGCGCAGGAGATGGGCCGGTACGCCGTGGAGCACCTGGTGGCCAAGCTCGACGGCCGCGGAACCGACGAAGTCGTGCTGATCGCACCCGAACTGACGGTACGGGCGAGCTCGGGGCCGGCGCCCGCCGCGCCCTGACCCACCGAAGCACCCGGCGCACACCGAAGTACCCGGCGACACCCACCGGAGTCCCCCGCGCGCCCCCTCCCGGACACACCCCTGTCTGCACTCCCCCAGGAGCACCCCTCGTGAATCAGCCTGCCGAAAACCAGACGCAGTCGGGCGCGGTCGGTCTCGCGCAGTCCTCCCCCACCGTCGGTGCTTTCCGCGACCGGGACGGGGCCCTGGAGTGGAGCGGCCGCCAGGAGACCGTACGCGTCGAGCCGTGGGGTCCGGACGCGGTCCGGGTCCGGGCCCGGCTCGGCGGCCCGGTCCTCGAGGAGCTGCCCGGCGCCCTGCTCCACGAGCGGCCGGCCACCGAGAGCACCGTCAGGATCGGTGACGGGGAGGGCCGGTTGACGGTCGGCGCGCTGACCGTGGAGATGACCGCCGAGGGCCTGATCCGCTTCCTGCGCACCGCCGACGGCGGCGAACTGCTGGCCGAGGAGCGCGCCCACTTCTGGTGGCCGGGTCCCCGTCTCCACACGGCGGTCGGCAATGGACACCACCGCCTCGAGCAGCGCTTCGCCGCCTACGACGGCGAGAAGCTCTACGGCCTGGGCCAGCACCAGCACGGGCGCCTGGACCAGAAGGGGCTGGTCCTGGACCTGGTGCAGCGCAACGCCGAGGTCAGTGTGCCGGTCCTGTGCTCCAGCCGCGGATACACCCTGCTGTGGAACAACCCGGCGATCGGACGGGTGGAGCTGGCCGGCAACGGCACCCGCTGGGTGGCGGACTCGGCCCGCCAGATCGACTACTGGATCACCGCGGGCACCCCGGCCGACGGCCAGCGCCGCTACAGCGCGGTGACCGGCCGGACACCGATGCTGCCGGAGTGGGCGGCCGGCTTCTGGCAGTGCAAGCTGCGCTACCGCACCCAGGACGAACTCCTCGCCGTGGCGCGGGAGTACAAGCGCCGCGACCTGCCCGTCTCGGCCATCGTCTGCGACTTCTTCCACTGGACCCATCTGGGCGAGTGGCGGTTCGACCCCGAGGAGTGGCCGGACCCGGCGGCGATGGTGCGGGAGCTTACCGAGCTCGGCATCAAGCTCGTGGTGAGCGTGTGGCCGTCCGTGTCCCCGCTGTCCGAGAACCACCCGGTCATGGAGCAGCGCGGCTACTTCATCGGCACCCAGTACGGCCCGACGGCGCACGCCGACTGGCCGGACAAGGAGGTCGCCTCGACCGTGCAGGTGGCCTTCTACGACGCCACCCACCCCGAGGCCCGGGAGTTCGTCTGGTCGAAGGTGAAGGAGAACTACCTGGACCCGTACGGCATCACGGCCTTCTGGCTGGACGCCTGCGAGCCCGAGCTGAAGCCCGGCTTCCAGGAGAACCTGCGCTACTGGGCGGGTCCGGGCCTGGAGGTCGGCAACCTCTACCCGCGCGAGAACTCCCGCGCCTTCGACGAGGGCCTGCGCGCCGCGGGCCGGAACGAGGTCATCACCCTCAACCGCTCGGCCTGGGCGGGCAGTCAGCGGCACGGCGCCGCCCTGTGGTCCGGTGACATCGGCACCGACTTCGCGACCCTGCGCCGTCAGGTGGCGGCCGGCCTCAACACGGCCCTGTCCGGCATCCCCTGGTGGAACACGGACATCGGCGGGTTCCACGGGGGCGACCCGGACGACCCGGCCTACCGTGAGGTGATGGTCCGCTGGTTCCAGTTCGGCGCGCTGTCCCCGCTGATGCGGCTGCACGGCTTCCGCGCCCCGGTCATGCCGCTGGGCCCCGGCATGACCGGCGGACCCAACGAGGTGTGGTCGTACGGCGAGGAGGCCGGCGCGATCATGGAGAAGTACCTGCGGCTGCGCGAGCGCCTCAAGCCGTACGTCCTGAAGGTCATGCGGGAGGCCCACGAGGAGGGCCTGCCGGTGATGCGCCCGCTGTTCCTGGAGTTCCCCGAGGACCAGGCGTCCTGGTCGGTCGACGACTCCTACCTCTTCGGCCGCGACCTGCTCGTCGCGCCCGTGCTGACGGCGGGCGCCACGGCCCGTACCGCGTACCTCCCGGCGGACGCGTGGTGGACCGACGCGTGGACCGGTGACGTCCACGAGGGTGGTACGGCGGTGACGGTCGACGCCCCGCTGGACCGGATCCCGCTGTTCCTGCGGGACGGGGCGAAGCTGCCGGTCACGGAGCAGCAGGGGGCCGGGGTCCGGCCACCGGCACGGAGGCCTCACAACTGGCTTGAATAGCGCGGCGGTTGTGCTGGGCCGGAGGGATAGGTTCCCTCTCCTCGCCCCCTGCGAAAGGACTCCGCCGTCGTGTCCTCCGGCCCCCTCTCCCTCAGCCTGGCCAATCTGCTGCTACGGCCCGCACTGCGCTCCCGGCGTACGCCCGACCTGGTCTTCGACCGTCTGCTCGCCGGGGCCGGGCAGGCGGAGGGCGACGGGCGGTTCGCCGACGACTTCCGGCACCTGCTGCGATGTTGGGCCGGGGCCGAGAACCTCACCCCGGTCGGCTGGCTGTCCGCGCGGGGGCACGTGGCCCGGCACCTCGCCAATCGGGCCAGGATCCGGCGCCTGGTCACGGAGCACCCGGAGATCGCACGGGAGCCGGTCGACAGACCGGTGTTCGTGGTGGGCCTGCCCCGCACCGCCACCACGCTGACCCACGGCGTGCTGTCCCTGTCCGACGAGCACCGCTGCCCGCTGCTCTGGGAACTGCTCACGCCCGGACTCGAACCGGGCCCCGAGCAACGGGAGAAGGCGATCAAGGCCGCTCGCCGGCTGGTCGGTGCCATCGATCTGTTCGCCCCGCGATTCCGTGACATCCACGCCCTGCGGCCCGAGGGCCCCGAGGAGTGCACCTTCGCGCTGCCGCACACCGTGATGCCCCTGTCCCAGGCGCGTGTCCCGGAGTACCTGGGCTGGCACGACGCGCGGGACTTCGTCCCCGACTACCGCCATCTCAAGCAGGTGTACCAGGTGCTCCAGTACGGCCGCCCCCGCCGCCGCTGGGTGCTGAAGTCACCGCTGCACCTGGAGAACCTGGACGCGCTGCGCACCGTGTTCCCGGACGCCACGATCGTGTGGACGCACCGGGACCCGGCCACCGCCGTGGCCTCGTTCTGCAGCCTGGTCGAGCACGGCATGGCCGTCGGCACCCGCCCCCTCGACCTGCACGGCATCGGTGCCACCTGGCTGGAACTGCTGAGCCGCTCCGCCTCCCGGGGTCTGGCCGCACGGGCCACGATCCCCCGGGAGGCTTTGGTGGACGTGCCCTACTCCTGGCTCGGCTCCGACCCGGCAGCGGGTGCGCCGAAGCTCTACGCGGCCGTCGGCGCCCGCTGGACCGAAGCCGACGCGGCCCGCCTCCCCGCGGTCGCCGCCCGGCCCAGGGGCACCCGCCCGCATCGGTACGACCTGGCCCGCTACGGCCTCACCCGGTCCGGCGTCGATGCCGCCTTCGCGGACTACAACGCCCTGCGCGCCGAGGCCGACCGGACGTGAGCGCACGGGCCGGTCCCGGCGCGAAGGTCCCTGGCCGGCCGGACTGCGGGTGTCACCGCGTCTTTGGGCTGAGGACGCGGTCTTCTCCGGCGACGGGGGTGAGCGGCTGTGCACCGGAGGGAGCCCGCAGTTCGATGCGGTGGGTGTCGGTCTCAGGACGGCTCGCGCGCCGAACGGGGTCGAGGGGAGGTCGGCCTCGGCCCCGCACCTGGTCCGCACCCCCCCGCAGCCGTCCTTCCGGGCAGGTGGCGGGGAGCGCGGGCGGCAGGACGAGCCGGTCCGGGGTGGACTGCACGAGCGCCTCGATCAGCACGGTGTGGCAGGGGCCCGGCACCGGAAGGCATCGGTGCCGGGCCCCTGCGGAGGACCTGTGCGAGAACGGTCCCCGGCGGCTAGAGGGCGAGCCCGGTCAGGACCAGCACGCGCTCGTAGGTGTAGTCGTCCATCGCGAACTTCACGCCCTCGCGGCCGACGCCGGACTGCTTGGCGCCGCCGTACGGCATCTGGTCCGCGCGGTAGGAGGGCACGTCGCCGATGACCACACCGCCGACCTCCAGCGCACGGTGGGCGCGGAAGGCGACCTGGAGGTCGTGGGTGAACACGCCCGCCTGGAGGCCGTACTTGGAGGAGTTGACGGCCTCGAAGGCCGCGGCCTCGCCGTCCACCTTCTGCACGGTGAGGACCGGCCCGAAGACCTCCTCGCAGGCGACGGCGGTGTCGGCCGGCACGTCGGTGAGGACGGTCGGCGCGTAGGAGGCGCCGTCACGGTCGCCGCCGGTGAGCAGGGTGGCGCCGGCCTCGACGGCCTCCTTCACCCAGGCCTCGACGCGCTTGGCGGCGTCCTCGCTGACCAGGGGGCCGACATCGGTCTTGTCGTCGGTCGGGTCACCGGTGACCTGGGCCTCGACGGCGGCGACGATGCGCGGCAGCAGACGGTCGTAGACGGAGGCGTCCGCGATCACGCGCTGCACGGAGATGCAGGACTGACCGCCCTGGTAGTTGGAGAAGGTCGCGATGCGGGTGGCGGCCCAGTCCAGGTCCGCGTCGCTCGCGAAGTCGCCGAGGACGACGGCCGCGCCGTTGCCGCCCAGCTCCAGGGTGCAGTGCTTGCGCGGCACCGAGTCCATGATCGCGTAGCCGACCTTCTCGGAACCGGTGAAGGAGATGACCGGCAGGCGCTCGTCCTGGACGAGGGCGGGCATCTTGTCGTTGGCGACCGGGAGGATCGACCAGGAGCCGGCGGGCAGCTCGGTCTCGGCGAGCAGGTCGCCGATGATCAGGCCGGACAGCGGGGTGGCGGGCGCCGGCTTGAGGATGATCGGGGCGCCGGCGGCGATGGCCGGGGCGACCTTGTGCGCGCACAGGTTCAGCGGGAAGTTGAACGGCGCGATGCCGAGGACGACACCCTTCGGAAAGCGGCGGGTGAGCGCGAGGCGCCCCTGGCCGCCGAGGTCGGTGTCGAGCCGCTGGGCCTCGCCGCCGTTGAAGCGCCGGGCCTCCTCGGCCGCGAACCGGAACACGGACACGGCACGGCCGACCTCGCCGCGCGCCCACTTGATCGGCTTGCCGTTCTCGGCGGAGATCAGCTGGGCGATCTCCTCGGTGCGCTCGACCAGGCGCTTGCTGACGTGGTCCAGGGCGGCGGCGCGCACGTGGGCCGGGGTGGCGGCGAACTCGTCCCGCACGGCGTACGCGGCGGCCACGGCCTCCTCGACCTGCGCGTCCGTCGGCACGCTGACCTTGCCGACCAGTCGCCCGTCCCACGGGGAGGTGACGTCGAAGGTGTCCTCGCCGGTGACCTGGCGGCCGGCGAGCCAGAAGGCGTGGGTGGAAGTCATGTGCGAGTCCCGGCCTTTCCGCGTTGGGGGTGTGCCTGCTTTCGTGTCCCACGGTAGGACCGGGGTGAGTGGAGGGCGCTTGTCCGAGTCGTACTGGTGCGGGGTGGTGATGCGCCGGATTGGCGTGGTGGGGGGTGGGGTCGCGAGTTCCTGGCCCCCGTCGCCCCTTTTTGGCCCCCGCCTCCCCCACCCGTACCGTCCCCAGGGGCTCCGCCCCCTGGACCCCCGATCGGCCGGAACGGCCCCGTCCTCGAACTCCCCCAAGCTCTACGAGCAGGGGGCGCCCAGGACGGGCTGTCCTGGTAGGGCTAGTCCGGGGTGGTCGCCTTCAGGGCGAGCCAGAGCTCCATCCGGACGTCTGGGTCATCGAGGCTGCGTCCCAGGATCTCCTCGACCCGCCGCATCCGGTACCGCAACGTATGGCGGTGCACGCCGAGGTCGGCCGCGGCCGCGTCCCACTGGCCGTGCCGGGAGAGCCAGGCGCGCAGGGAGGCCACCAGGTCCCCCCGGCCGGTCGCGTCGTGCTCGTACAGCGCGCGCAGCAGGCCGTCCGCGAACGCCTTCACCGCGTCGTCGGCCAGCAGCGGCAGCACGGATCCGGCCGCCAGCTGCTCGTGCTCGACCAGCACCCGCCCGCGCCGCCGGGCCACCGACAGCGCCTGTTCGGCCTGCTTGTACGCGGCGGCCGCGGCGATCGGCCCGGCCGGCGCCGACAGTCCCACGACCAGCTCGTCCTCGTCCACGGCGGCCTGTTCGGGCACGGCCCGTGCCGCCTCCAGCGCCGCCGCGTACTCCGCGCAGGCGGCGACCGCCGCGCCTCCGTCCACGGCCAGGACGACCAGCCGCTCCCCCTCGGGGACGACCAGCACGGCCTCCCCGGAGCGGGCGGCGGCCGCCTCGACGGTCTCCGCGAGCCCGCCCAGGGGGTCACCGCCCGCGTCGGCGGCGGCCAGCGTGGCAGCCGGGCTGGGCTTGGCCACCGGCACCGGCACTCCCGCCTGGGCCTGCGCGTCGGCGTGCGCCCGCGCGGCCGATGCCGACACCGGCACCGACTCGGCGACGATCACCCGGAACGGGGCGTCGAGGAGGCCGCCGTACAGATCCCCGGCGACCGCCCGCGCGTGGTCCGGCTGCCCGGCGAGCAGCATGCGCAGCACGGCCGCGCCGACCCGCTGCTCGGCCGCCTGCAGCGAGCGGGAGCGCTCGGTGGTGAGGGTGAGCAGCGCGATGGCGGAGTGGACGGCGTACCGCTCGGCCGTGCCGAGGGCGGCGGCGGTGCCCACGGCGAGCGCGGCCCGCGGGCGCCGTCCCGTGCCCAGGGAGTGCAGCTCGACGCGGTCCTCGTACTCCGGGCCGCCGACCACCGACGAGGCGGGCGCGGGCCGCTCCCGCAGCCGCTCCACGTCCGCCGTGAGCCGTGCCGCCCGCCGCCCGGCCCATTCGGGCGCGGTCGCGACGACGGCGCCCGAGGCGTCGTACAGGGCGGCCCATCCGTCGACCTGCGCGGCGAGCGCGGCGAGCAGGCCCTCCGGGCCCGCGTTCAGCGCCTGCCTGGTCAGTTCCCGCTGGGCGGCGAACCCTGCCGTCACCGCGCGGTACTGGTCGGCGGCGATCGCGGCGGACACGGCCTTGCTGATCGCGAGGAAGGGGGTGCGGCGCGGCACCTCGAGCAGGGGCAGGCCCTCCTGCTCGGCCGCGTCGACGAGCGCCTTGGGGATCTCGTCGTAGTTGACGCCGACGGCGAACCCGAGCCCGACGACGCCCGCCCCGGACAGCCGCTTCACATACCGCCGCATCGCCTCGGGATCGTCCGCGTCCAGGGTGAGCGCGGTGATCAGCAGCAGTTCCCCACCCTCCATGTAGGGCACGGGGTCGGCCAGCTCGCTCACGTGCGCCCAGCGGACGGGCACGTCGAGACGGTCCTCTCCCGCCCGCACGGTCAGCTTCAGCGCGGAGTGGTGGACGAGCGAGGCGAGCGTCGGGGGCATGAGGCCTTCAGGTCTGGGGAGATCGGGTGATCATTGCGATCTTTTGGCCGCTTCGTATGAACAGCCTATGCCGATTCTGCCTCACCGTACGGTGACCCGGTGACCTTATGTGCGGACCTCAGCCGCGGAGGTCCACCAGCAGCGGTGGTGCGTGCTCGCCCTGGACGGTGGTGAGGGACAGCACCGCGTGCCCCGGCGGCACCCCGTGCGCCAGCTCGGACGCGGACCAGCGCTCCCGCTCGACCTGCCGGACGGTCACCGCCCGCGCGGTCGGCGCCTTGCCCGTGATCACCCGGCGCAGTACGTGCACGGCCTTGCCCGCCGGGGTCTCGGCGATGATCTGCCGGTCGGTCACGTCCCGGGTCTCGGTCCACTCCTTGCCCCACACCTCGGCGAAGTCCTGCCCGTCCCACGGGGTGAGTCCGGAAAGGGCCATCCGGCACCCGGCGGCACCAAGCAGCGGGCCGCGCAGCGGCCGGGGGACGTCGTCCAGCGTGCGCAGGGTGAGCACCGCACCGGCGTTGGCGGAGCGCAGCCGCTGGATCCCGCGCACGGCCTCCGGGGTCACCGCACCGGTCGCGTCGTCCAGCAGCAGACAGGCGAACAGCGACCGGTCCTCGCGTACCGCCACGCTGGCCGTGAACTGGGCGAGCACCAGCCGCGCCAGGATGCGGGAGGCGTCGGCGTGCCCGCGCTCGGGCAGGTCGATGCGGACCCGTACCGGGTGGTCGAGGGCCTTGAGCGAGAAGGGCTGGGACTGTCCGGAGGTGTCGAAGAAGCCGGCGAAGGCGGGCCGGTCGAGCAGTGCGATCCGGTCGGCGAGGACCGCGCCCACGTCTCCCGGATGCCTCATCTGCCGCTCGCGCGCGTCGAGTTCGCGCAGCAGCGACTCCTGGCCGCCGTCCTCCAGCGCCGTGCGGAGCGCGTGCAGCGGGCCGGGTGCGCCCTCGAGGAGCTGCCGCAGCTCGGGTACGGAAGGGAAGCGGCCGTGGACCTGCCGGAACGGTCCGAGCAGCTGGGCGAGGACGGTGGTGGAGCGCCGGCTGTCGCTGCCGGGGTGCGGATCGGTGAGGTCCCCGACGAGGGCCTCGGCGAGTATGGCGGCGGCCTCGTCCGGGTCGGTGGTGCCGCCGTACAGGTCGAGGTCGTAGACGGATTCGGGGTGGCCGATCCGTACGACGACGTCGTACGCGTCGGCCGCGCCGAGCCCGGCGCCCGCCGCGCCGACCACCACGACGGAGGCCCGCCCGGCGAGCGCGTGCAGGCACAGCGACTCGGCGAGCGGGCGGACGACACCGCCGGTCTTGCCGGAGCCGGCCGGGCCGATCGCGAGGAGGGAGGTGCCGAGCAGGTCGGGGCCGAGGGCGAGCCCGGTGGCCCGGTACTGGTAGGGGTTGCGCGGGTCGTCCGCCGTGGTGCCGAGCCGCACCTGCCCGGTGACCAGGTCGTGCCGGGCGAGCCGACCGGGCAGGTCCCGCTCCCCGGAGGGGTGCAGACAGGCGGCGGCGCCGTCCTTGACCACGGCGGCGGTGAAGGCGGCGAGGCTGTGCCGGCCACTGCGCACGCCCTGCCAGGCGCGGGCGATGCGGGCGTGATCGACGTCCCGCATGAGCCCGGAGCGGGCCTCGGCGGCGAGCCGGTCGGCGGCGTCGGCGGCTCCGGCGGCGCGCAGATGCGGCCACTGGGCGGGGTCCTCCTCCGGGGCGGGCGGCTTCTCCGTTGTGGGGACGGCCCGTCTCCAGGCAGGCGGGCCGTAGCGCCGCCACACCTCGCCCCAGCGGCCGAGGCGGCCCACGGCGAGCATGATCGCGCAGGCGATCAGCGTGTAGTAGCCGTACCAGAGAAAGGCGTTCCCGACGCGGTCGCCGCTGTGCAGCCAGGCGTCCGGGAGGAGGAGCTGCAGGGGCAGCACCCACCAGCCGCCGAGGTAGCCGTTCCACAGCAGCGACCAGACGAGCCAGCCCACCAGGAACGCGATCAGCGCGCCGCTCATCAGCTGCCGTGCCGGGATCTGCTCGGGCTCCTCCTCCGGGCGGGGCCGGTGCCCGAACCGCCACACGCCCGGCGCCGCCTCCGGCCGGGGCGCCCGCAGCCAGGACAGGAACGCCGAGCCGTCGGGCAGCGGTGGCACTCCCGGGGCCCGGGCCGGCCGGGGCGGTACCGGGGGCGCCTCGCGCGGCATCGCGGGAGCGTCCTGCGGCATCGCCGGACGCGGCACGGGATTGGCATGCGTGCCCCGCGCGTCCTGCGTCCCGTCGCTGTCCATCGCCCTTGCCCCCTGACCAGCCGTTCCGTGCACCATCAGCGAGTCAATCTAACGCCCCTGCAAGGGGAGTTCACCGCTTACGCGGCCGAGAGGACCGACCTCGTCCCGGCCGCGCGGTCACCCCGCTATGTCCACCACGGACAACCGCAGGTCCTGACAACGCCCACATGGAGCATGCCCACCCCCCATTCCCGGTCCTAGCCTGCGAGAAAAGAAGACAAGAGTCCGTAATACCCCCCAGGAGCCCCTCATGAGCGCACTTCCGCAGGAGCGCCGCGTCGTCACCGCCATCCCCGGCCCGAAGTCGCAGGAGCTGCAGGCCCGCCGTACCGCCGCGGTCGCGCAGGGCGTCGGCTCCGTGCTGCCCGTCTTCACCACGCGCGCCGGCGGCGGCATCATCGAGGACGTCGACGGCAACCGTCTGATCGACTTCGGCTCCGGCATCGCCGTGACCTCGGTCGGCGCCTCCGCCGAGGCCGTCGTACGCCGTGCCAGCGCCCAGCTGGCCGACTTCACCCACACCTGTTTCATGGTCACCCCGTACGAGGGCTACGTGGAGGTCGCAGAGGCCCTCGCCGAGCTCACCCCGGGTGACCACGCCAAGAAGTCGGCGCTGTTCAACTCCGGCGCCGAGGCCGTCGAGAACGCCGTCAAGATCGCGCGTGCGTACACCAAGCGCCAGGCCGTCGTCGTGTTCGACCACGGCTACCACGGCCGGACCAACCTGACGATGGCGCTCACCGCCAAGAACATGCCGTACAAGCACGGCTTCGGCCCGTTCGCGCCCGAGGTCTACCGCGTCCCGGTCGCCTACGCCTACCGCTGGCTCACCGGCCCGGAGAACGCGGGCCCGGAGGCCGCCGCCCAGGCCATCGACCAGATCACCAAGCAGGTCGGCGCCGACAACGTGGCCGCGATCATCATCGAGCCGGTCCTCGGCGAGGGCGGCTTCATCGAGCCGGCCAAGGGCTTCCTCCCGGCGATCCGCCAGTTCGCCGCGGACAACGGCATCGTCTTCGTCGCGGACGAGATCCAGTCCGGCTTCTGCCGCACCGGCCAGTGGTTCGCCTGCGAGGACGAGGGCATCGTCCCCGACCTGATCACGACGGCGAAGGGCATCGCCGGCGGTCTGCCGCTCGCCGCCGTCACCGGCCGCGCCGAGATCATGGACGCCGCGCACGCCGGCGGCCTCGGCGGCACCTACGGCGGCAACCCGGTCGCCTGCGCCGGTGCGCTGGGCGCCATCGAGACCATGAAGGAGCTCGACCTCAACGCCAAGGCGAAGAACATCGAGGCGGTCATGAAGGCGCGCCTCACCGCCATGGCCGAGAAGTTCGACATCATCGGCGACGTCCGCGGCCGCGGTGCCATGATCGCCATCGAGCTGGTCAAGGACCGCGCGACGAAGGAGCCGAACGCGGAGGCCACCGCCGCGCTCGCGAAGGCCTGCCACCAGGAGGGCCTGCTGGTTCTGACCTGTGGCACCTACGGCAACGTGCTCCGCTTCCTGCCCCCGCTGGTCATCGGGGAGGACCTGCTGAACGAGGGCCTCGACATCATCGAGCAGGCGTTCGCGCGCATCTGATCCACAGCCAAGTCCCAGCTCACGCACAAGTTGCCCGGCCCGCGGGACCTGTCCGCCCCAGCCCTTCCACCGACCGGGATTCCGGGGCTGGGGCGGCGAGCGTCAGGCGGTGTGAAGAAGGTGTGCGAGGTGGATGGCGGGACGCGATTCCGCCTGTCTTGGAGCCATTCGCTGCCGTAGGTTCTTCTCCAGATGAGAGATACACCCCGCCCACAGGGGACTGTGGGCGGCATCAGGCCGGGGCCTCCCCAGCTTCGACCTGGTCGTGCCCTCGCGCACACAACCGGGGCCTTCGGCTCCGGATCTCCTCACCGATCGGACGGTCGCCCGCCCCAAACCCCCCGGGGCGCGCGGCGTTCCGGTCCGGTCGGCCGCCTCGGAACTACCCCCCCTGTTCCGGGGCGGCCGACCTCCTTCTCCCACACTGGTGACCATGCGCCGTACTCCGACATGTGTCCTCAGTGACTCCGAGCCCCCGAGCGTCAGCAACGGCCATGCCGTGGACCGCTTCGTGCAGATCGGCTCCCTCACCAAGGTCCTCACCGGCACCGCGCTGATGCGGCTCGCGGCAGCCGGTGCCCTCACCCTCGACGATCCCGTGGAACGCTGGCTGCCCGCGGCACCCGGCACCGGGATCACCCTGCGGCACCTGGCGGACCACACCTCCGGGCTCCCCCGGCTGCCGCCCCAGGTCTCCGGCAGGGATCCGTACGTGCCGTTCGACGACCGCGCACTGCGCGACGTGCTGAGCCGGCTCGACACGCTCGTGACTCGTCCCGCGGGGCAGGAGGAGGAGTACTCCAACCTCGGCTACGCCGTTCTCGGCGCGGCACTCGCCGCCGTCTCCGGCACGACGTACGAGGAACTGGTCACCGCTCAGGTGCTCCGGCCGCTGGACGTGACCGAGGTGTCCGCCGATCCCGATCCCGCCCGGCGCCTGCTCGCGCCCGGCCTGTTCGGCGGATCCCGCCGGCCGTGGACCATGGCCGGCCCGATCCTGCCGGCCGGCGGGCTGTGGGCCACCCCGCGCGCGTCGGCCGAACTGCTCGTGCGGCTGCTCGTGGAGCGACGGCTGGGGGATCCCGCACCGACCTGGCAGACGGCCGGACCGCTGCTCTGGCACAACGGCGCCACGCGCGACGCGTCGGTGTTCGCCGGGGCGACGGCCGACGGCCGCTGGGTCCTGGTGCACCGGCTCAACGGCGATCCGGACGACACCGACCGGACGGGCGTCGAGGTGCTCCGGCGGGGCCGGCAACGGTGATGAGGACTCCCGACAGGCGGTGGCCGCTGTCCGCGGTGCCGGCCCTGCTCTTCGCGCTGATCACCTGGCAGGTCATGGCCGACGGTCCGCTCGTGCGGGTGGACGAGCGACTGAGCCGGGCGCGCGTCCCCCCCGACCCGTTCTCCTGGGAACGCGCCGACCGGGGCGATGTGCGGGGGGCCGGGCCGGTGCGGGCGAGAGTGATAGTGCTGGTCATATG
>NZ_JBHYKH010000177.1:0-16290 GCF_042741275.1 Streptomyces sp. NPDC058964 | reverse complement strand
TGCGCGCCGCGGAGAGCTCACACAGGTGGCCGGGGGAGTGGCGATGGCGTTTGTACGGGTGCTGGAGAGGTGCTCCCTTCTCCGGACGCCCGCATGGCGGATGGCCGGACCGTCGCCCTCGCTCTTCGTCCCCCGGGCGCGGTCCGGCCATCCGCGGTCTGGCGCGGAGCCGGTCGGGTCAGCCGATCCCCGGGCCCGCAGTGCCGGCGAGGGCGTCGAGATCGCTCTTGCGGACCTTGATCACCAGCCAGGCGGTGGCGAGGGCGAGCACGGCCATCGCCGCGGCGGGGATGAACGCCGTCGAGATGCCGTGGGCGAGCACCTCGTGCCCCCAGGGCGCGGGCAGCTGGTGGGTCTTGGCGAACTCGGCCTTCTGCTCCGCCGAGCCGTTGGCCAGGAGCTTCGGCAGCTGCTTCTTCGCCTCGTCCTTGCTGGCCGTTCCGAAGACCGTGGTCAGGATGGACAGTCCCAGCGAACCACCCACCTGCTGTGTGGCGTTGAGAAGTCCGGACGCCGCGCCCGCCTCGTGCTGGGCGACCCCGGAGACAGCCGTCACGGTCACCGTCACGAAGTTCAGGCCCATGCCGAACCCGAACACCAGCATCGGACCGAGCACTCCGCCGAGGTACGAGCTGTCGGGCTTGATGAACGACTGCCAGACGAGCCCGATCACGACGAGCGTCGAGCCGGTCATCATGAACGGCTTGGGGCCGAGCGAGGGCAGGAACCGCTGCGACAGACCCGCTCCCACGGCGATCGCGACCGTCACCGGAAGGAAGGCCACGCCTGCTTTGATCGGGCTGTAGCCCAGCACGTTCTGCACGAACAGCACGATGTAGAAGAACATGCCGAACATCGCGGCGGCCAGGCTCAGCATGATCACGTAGGTGCCGGAACGGTTGCGGTCGGCGAACATCTTCAGCGGGGTGATCGGCTCCTTGGCGCGCATCTCGATGAGGACGAAGGCCAGCAGCAGCAGCACGGCGGCGCCGAAGGACCCGAGGGTCAGGCTGTCGCGCCATCCCTCTTCCGAGGCGCGGATGAAGCCGTACACGAGCGATGCCATACCCGCGGTCGAGGTCAGCGCGCCCGCCACGTCGAAGCGACCGGGGTGCCGTTCGGACTCGGTGATGTACAGCGGGGTCAGGGCGGCGATGAGCAGGCCGATGGGCACGTTGACGAAGAGCACCCAACGCCAGTCGAGCCAGTCGGTGAGCATGCCGCCCGCCAGCAGACCGATGGCTCCGCCTCCGGCGGACACGGCCGCGAAGACACCGAACGCCCGGTTCCGCTCAGGGCCTTCGGGGAAGGTGGTGGTGATCAGTGCGAGCGACGCGGGCGAAGCAATCGCGCCACCCATGCCCTGCAGGGCGCGTGCGGCGAGCAGTTGCCAGGGTTCCTGGGCGAGGCCGCCGAGCAGCGAGGCGAAGGTGAACAGCAGGATGCCGGTCATGAACACCCGGCGGCGGCCGAGGATGTCACCGGCCCGCGCGCCGAGCAGGAGCAGGCCTCCGAAGGTCAGTGTGTAGGCGCTGACCACCCATGTCAGGTCCGTGGTGCTGAACTTGAGCGCTTCTTGAATGTGCGGGAGAGCGATGTTCACAATCGTCGCGTCGAGTACCACCATGAGTTGGCAGGCCGCGATGACGGCGAGCGCGATACCGGGGTGTCCCTCCCGGCGGGCCGCTCCTGGTTTGTCTTCCTGAATCAGCTGAGAGGTTGTCACTATGGGTCCCCCACGAAGGCGTTAGTGAACGCAGGCGTTCACTGTCCCGTCAACGGTAGTGAGTCCCCAACAGAGAACGCAAGCGTTCACTTAGCTCGGCATCGCGCGTCGCGTCCCCCGCTGTCGGCGCGCGATGTGTCCACTGTTCCGGAATCCCCGCTTCCCCTTGCTCGCTGGAGAAACTCAGATGGTTACCTCGCGTTGGGCGGCCGCCTCCGCTCAGACGGCCTCCCTCCGCCGACGCGGCGCCGTGCTCGAACGCGCGATCCTGGACGCCGCGCTGGAGCAGCTCAGTACGGTCGGCTGGAAGGGCCTCACGATGGAGGGTGTCGCCGCCGGCGCGCAGACCGGCAAGGCGGCCGTCTATCGCCGCTGGCCGTCCAAGGAGGACCTGGTTGCCGACGCGCTCCAGGCCGGGTTGCCGCGTCTTGAGGAGGCACCCGATCTGGGGGCCGTGCGCGAGGACCTGCTCGCCCTGTGCCGTCAGGCGCGTCGGGCGATGTTCTCGCGACCTGGTTTCGCCCTTCGCGCGGTGATTCACGAATGTGATCATCTGCAGGCCGAGCGCTTCCATGGAGTGATCGTCGAGGGGGTCGTGGAGCCGACCATCAAGCTGTTGCGCGAGGTCATCACCCGTGGAATAGAGCGGGGTGAGGTTCGCCCCGATGCGGCGAACGGCTATGTCTTCGATGCGATTCCGGCGATGATGATGTACCGGTCCAAGATGTGCGGAAGCGAATGGAGCGACCGGGATCTCGAAGAGATGATCGACGAACTGATGCTTCCGCTGCTGCGGCCGGGCGGGGCCTGATTCCGGTGTGCGGCAGCCTCGAGGTCGCTCAGGGAAACCGGGGTGTCGCCCGGTGATCCCGGCGGCGTAGGCTAAGGGCGCCATGCCGTACGAACCGCCTACTCACACCGTCGAGCGCTCCCTTCGCGCCACGATCGGAGCGAAGGTCATCGCCGGTGTCGACGAGGTGGGACGCGGCGCCTGGGCCGGGCCCGTCACCGTCTGTGCTGCGGTCACCGGACTCCGTCGTCCGCCCGAGGGTCTCACCGACTCCAAGCTGCTCACCGTCAAGCGCCGCACGGCGCTTTCCGAGGAACTGCGCAAGTGGGTGACCGCCTACGCCCTGGGACACGCCTCGCCGGAGGAGATCGACGAACTGGGGATGACGGCGGCGCTGCGGATCGCCGCGGTGCGCGCTCTGGAGGCCTTGCCGGTCCGTCCCGACGCGGTGATCCTCGACGGGAAGCATGATTACCTCGGGGCCCCCTGGAAGGTCCGCACGGTGATCAAGGGCGACCGCTCCTGCGTGGTGGTCGCGGCGGCTTCGGTGATCGCCAAGGTTCAGCGCGACAAAATGATGGCCGAACTGGGTATCGACCATGCAGACTTCGGTTTTGCGGACAACGCCGGGTATCCGTCGCCCGTGCACAGGGCCGCACTGGAGGTCCGGGGCCCCACCCCGTACCACCGGTTGTCGTGGGCGTATCTTGATGCGCTGCCCCAGTGGCGGCACCTCAAGAAGGTCCGCAGCTGGGCGGATGGAAGCGTTCCGGAGATCGAGGGTCAGCTCGGCTTCGATTTCTGACGGTTCCGCTCGCACTGTTGTGCCACCCGGTCAAGCGAGCCGCACCAACGTTTGATAAATATCAGCTCATGCCTCTCATTCCCGAGGAGCCTCAGATTCACGAGAGTGCCCAGGGTCCCCGCGCCACTCCGGCCAGTGGCCGTACCGCGCCGACCCCCCGCCCCGTACCCGGCCCCCGCCCCGCGGCTCCGTCGCGTCCCGGTCGTCCAGGCCCTCTCCGGCCCGCGCCGCCGATGCAACGTACGCCGCGCGAGGTGGCCGCTGCCAAGCCGGGCCCATCGGGTCCGGCCGCTCCCGCCGCTGCTGCGGCGACGCCGCAGATCCAGCTGATCCCGGCCTCGGTCGAGGGTGCCCTCGACGCCGCCGAGGAAGCAGTGGACCTGCTCCTGGACTCGGGCCGTGCCCCCGGTGACGTGCTGGTGATCACCACCGGTGCACAGCACCCGTGGGCCGACCACGAGTTGTCCTTCGGTGAAGCTTCCTACTGGGCGCAGCACGACGCGGGTGACGACGTCTTCTACGCGGACGCCGCCGTGGTCTCGCGTGCCGCGTCCCGTCCCGTCGTCGTGGTCGCCGTGAACGGCGGTCCCTCCGCCGCTGCGGCCGGTGCCCTGCCACTGGCCCATGCCCGGGCCGGTGCCCTGCTGATCGTCTGCGGTGACCCGCAGCAGATCAACTCGCTGCTGGGCGCGGGCGTCTGAGCCCTGTCCGGCACCTTCGGTGGCATCGAGGGTGACCGGGGTGCCGCCGTGGCGGCACCTGCACGGTGGGCCCTTTGGCGTTCCCGGATTCCGGCGGTTGCCGTTTTCCCTGCCGAGGGGCTGCCGCCGGACCGACGGGTGGCCGTGGCCGGCCGCGGGCACGCAGACGGGTGCCCGGTCGGCGGCGGGTCCCTGGGCGTCATACCGGTCCGCGGTCCGGCGTACGGCATGTCCGAGGGGCTGCAGCAGCGCGCGGTCGCTGTTGCCGCCCCGCGCGCCCGGTCCGGGCTTCGGTCACGCGCCGACGGACCCGTCACGCCTTCAGGGCTCGGCCGTGGAGTATCCCCGCCGTTCAGCCGTCGTCCCGTCTTCGCGTACGCCGCCCTCGCGCCCCGTGGGAGCTTCTCGGCGCGGGTGAGGACGGCGTCGGCAGTCCTCAGCGGGCCGCGGCCCGGCGCAGGACGTCCGACATGGCGCCGCCGGTGCGGGGCGACAGGGGCGGGACGTCCGAAAGGCCCCAGGGTTCCGGTGCCGAGTCCGCGCTCGGACGGCGTCCCCCGCGGCCCTCGCCGAGCACCTGCCAGCCGTCGCGCGTCAGGGTGATGTACGCCCCGCAGCGCAGCCCGTGCAGGGTGCAGGCGTCACGCAGCCCCCACATCCATGCCCCGTCCTCCTCGGTCCAACGCGCGTCCCCCTCGCGGCAGTACAGGAGCACGGCCGTGCGCACAGGCGTGCGGCGCCGCAGGTCGTGCGGAATCACCTGGCGCAGCTGAGCGAGCAGCGCATTGCGGAACATCCAGCCGTCGGCCGGGGCGGAGCGACGGACGAACGAGGCGCTCGCCAGCAGCCGTTCCTCCGGATCGAGGACGGCCACGACCGCTGTGGCCGGCCCGGGACCGTGCCGTGTGTGCAGCCCGCTGACGACCTCGCGGGGATTGCGCAGCAGCGGGATACCCGCGGCGGCCCACTCGGCGGGCTCGAGCAGACGACTTGCGGAAGTGGCGGACGCGGACGTCGACATCGAGGACGCCGAGGACTGAGCGAATCCGAAGGTCACGTTCCTCCCTTCGGCTACGCGCCCACACTGCGGGCGGGGTCGGATTCGGGGGAGCGCGCACCGCAGCAAAGCCCAACCGGACCACGAGCGAGCCGTGCGGGGAGCGGACTTCAATTCTTCCTGTCGAACTTGGATGCGGCAACGAGCAATTGGGGCCACCGTCTGTTATCTGGCGATGCGTGGCTTATATCCCTACCCTCTGGAGTGCCGTGCGACGCACGAGGCGTTCGAGCGGGACACGTTCGTGCGTGGCCGACGGGTCGGCGGCGCATGCATTGTGATCAGCCCTGTACGGCCAGTACCAGCGGCAACACTCCTTGCGCGCCGGACTTCCTCAGGAGCCGGGCCGCGACAGCCAGGGTCCAGCCGGTCTCCGTGTAGTCGTCCACGAGCAGGACAGGTCCTCGGGCCTCGGTGAGGGCCTCGGCGAGGGCAGGCGGGACGGCCAGTACACCGTCCAGATCCTTCAGGCGCTGTGCGCTGTTGCTGCGGGAGCCCCGTGGCGCCTCTCCTGCATACTCCACGGAGCCCAGCAGAGGCAGCCGGCCGATCTCCGCGATGCGCGTGCCCAGGGAGTGGATCAGCCGCGGCCTGGTGCGCGAGGCGACGGTGACCACACCCACGGGGCGGGGCGGCGCGCCTTCCGTGCCGGAAGCCCAGCCGCCCGGCCCCTTGGCCCAGTCGGCCAGCACCCCCACCACGGCCTTCGACACATCGTCGGGTACGGGAGCGTCCGGTGTCTGGGGCGCGAGCATCGGTCGCAGCCGGTTGCCCCAGCCGATGTCCGACAGTCGTCCCAGCGCCCGGCCCGCGGACGCCTGTTCTCCGGCGGGAATACGTCCCTTGAGATCAATGCCGATCGCCGGGAGCCCGGTCGGCCACATGCGCCGTGGTTCCACTTCGACTCCCGCCCGGCCCAGGTCGGCGCGCGCGGCGTCCAGTGCGATCGTCGAGGCGTCCGCCGTGAAGCGCGGCCCCGCGCAGTTGTCACAGCGGCCGCAGGGCTTCGCGCCCTCGTCGTCGAGCTGCCGCTGGAGGTACTCCATCCGGCAGCCGGTCGTGGAGGCGTATTCGCGCATCGCCTGCTGCTCGGTCTTCCGCTGCCGTGCCACCCACTCGTAACGGTCGGACTCGTACGTCCACGGCTGCCCGGTCGCGATCCAGCCGCCCTTGACGCGCCTGACCGCACCGTCGACATCGAGAACCTTCAGCATGGTCTCCAGACGTGAGCGGCGCAGCTCCACCAGAGGCTCGAGAGCGGGCAGGGATACGGGGCCGGCCGCCCGGGACAGGACGTCCAGGGTGCGGCGCACCAGGTCCTCGGACGGGAAGGCGAGCGACGCGAAGTACTCCCAGATCGCCTCGTCCTCCCTGCCCGGCAGGAGGAGCACCTCGGCATGCTCGACACCGCGCCCGGCGCGGCCGACCTGCTGGTAGTACGCGATGGGGGAGGAGGGCGATCCCAGGTGCACCACGAAACCGAGGTCGGGCTTGTCGAAGCCCATGCCGAGCGCGGAGGTGGCGATCAGCGCCTTGACCCTGTTCGCTAGCAGGTCGTCCTCGGCCTGCTGCCGGTCCGCGTTCTCGGTCTTCCCCGTGTACGAGGCGACGGCGTGTCCCCGCTGCCTGAGGAAGGCGGCGACCTCCTCGGCCGCGGCCACGGTGAGCGTGTAGACGATGCCGGACCCCGGCAGGTCGCTCAGGTGGTCGGCGAGCCAGGCCATGCGGTGCGCGGCGTCGGGCAGCCGGATTACGCCCAGGCTCAGGCTCTCCCGGTCCAGCGGACCGCGCAGCACCAGCGCGTCCGAGGTACCTCCGGTGCCCAGTTGCTCCGCGACGTCGGCGGTCACACGCGCATTGGCCGTGGCCGTGGTGGCCAGTACGGGAACGCCTGGCGGGAGGTCGGCGAGCATGGTGCGCAGGCGCCGGTAGTCGGGACGGAAGTCGTGGCCCCAGTCGGAGATGCAGTGGGCCTCGTCCACGACGAGCAGCCCGGTGGCCGCGGCCAGTTTGGGCAGGACCTGGTCCCGGAAGTCGGGGTTGTTGAGGCGTTCCGGGCTGACGAGCAGGACGTCGACGTCGCCCGCCGCGATCTCTGCCTGGATGGCGTCCCACTCCTCGGTGTTGGAGGAGTTGATGGTCCGGGCGTGGATACCGGCGCGGGCCGCCGCCTCCACCTGGTTGCGCATCAGCGCGAGGAGCGGCGAGACGATCACGGTCGGTCCGCTGCCCCGGGCGCGCAGCAGCGAGGTCGCCACGAAGTAGACGGCCGACTTGCCCCATCCCGTGCGCTGGACGACCAGGGCCCGGCGCCGGTCGGCGACCAGCGCCTCGATCGCCCGCCACTGGTCCTCGCGCAGCCGGGCCTCGCCCGAGGTGTCCCCGACGAGACGGGCGAGGACGAGGTCGGCCTGTGTCCGGAGGTCCGCGTTGCTCGTGTGCTCCATGCGTTCCATACAACAGGACGGGACCGACATCCGGGCGGTCTGTGGATGGCCGACCGGAAGGTCCACCACATTGTCGTGCACCTGCTCGGACTTATCCACAGGCTCAAGCGGAGTCTCAAGATCCGCGAGATCGTCTGTGCATGACGAATCACAGCGAAACGACTGGATCTTCCGAAAACGGTGACATCACGGGGGACGGCACACATCTCGGGCCCACCGAGGGCAAAGCGCGAGAGGAAGAGCGCGCGACGGACTTCGGACCCACGGCGCACGAAAGCCAGGTCACCCTGCGCACCCCGGCCGAACTGGCCGACGCCCTGCCGTATCTCCTCGGCTACCGCCCCGAGGACAGCATCGTGCTGGTGGCTCTCCACGACCGGGGCGGACGCGGCCGCTTCGGCGGCCGGGCCCGGCTCGGCATCCCCGCGAGCACGGACGACTGGGAGCCGGTCGCCCGGCAGCTGGCCCAGGGTCTGGTGGCCGGCAGCGAGCGCAGAGGAGCCCGGCCCGAGCAGATGGTCGCCTATGTCTGCCAGGAACCGGCGAAGGGCGAGTCGGGCCGGGACGTCATGCGCCGCCTGCGCCCGCTCGCCCAGCGGCTGCGGACCGAGTGCGGCCGGCTCGACGTGCCTGTCATCGAGGCACTGTGCATCTCGGACGGCCGGTTCTGGTCGTACTGCTGCCCGAACGCGGGATGCTGTCCGGACGAGGGATCGCCGATGGGGCTGCCCGGCACCTCGGTGCTCGCGGCCGCGGCCACCTACGCCGGGATCCAAGTGCGCGGCACGTTGCGCGAGTTGCGGAGCAGGCTGCTCCCCTGGGAGACCTCCGCCGCGCTCGAGCAGGAGATCGTGCTGGACACGGTCGGCATGGCCGTGGTGCCCAGGATCCTCGACGACACGACCCGCGGGGACGTCGCGGAGGCCACCGTCGGCCTCGCCGAGCGCGTCATCAAGCGGTTCGCCGCGGTGTCCGCGGTGTCCGGCGCGCTGCCCGCGGATCTTCGCGACGACGAACTGCTCACGCACGAGGAGGCGGCGGCGCTGATCCTCGGCCTGCAGGACCGCACGACCCGGGACAGGGCCGCCGCGTGGATGGAGGGAGACGAGGCCGCGCCGGCCCTGCGCCTGTGGCGCGCGCTGGCCCGCCGGTGCGTCGGACCGTACGGCGAACACGCCGCCGCGCCTCTCACCCTCGCGGGCTGGGTCGCCTGGTCCACCGGAGACGACCTCGAGGCCAGGGAAGCGCTGGCGATGGCACTGGGCGCGGATCCGGACTACCTGTTCGCCCGACTTCTGCACCAGGCCTGCAACGAGGGCCTGGACCCTGAGGCGATCCGCCGCTGCCTGCGCGCCGAGCGCGCGGGACGAACGGAGACGGAAACCGATGCGGAGAAGAGCGGGGAGGGTGATGCGGTCACGACGAGGCGGGACGTCTCGGAGCCGGGCTCCCCGCGACGGCATCGCGCGCGTCCGGCCGACGGCGCCGACGGCATCCCACGCCCGGCTCGGGCGGACAGCCGACGGCCCCGGCCCGACGGCACGCATTCACGCACCCCGGCCCCGGGCCGAACCCGCCACGGCACAACCCGGCCTGCCGGTACGCGCACGCGTGCGGCTGGGAAGGGCGACAAGCGACGCGGCGACGCGGCGTCGGACGGCACCCGGAGGGGCGGCAACGGAATGGAGGGGGATGCATGAGCGGCGGCTCGGTCGTTCCGGTGTTCGGCCGGACCGCCGCCGCCGTTCATCTCCTGGACACCGGTCTGCTCGGAGAGGGAGAACGGGCACCGGGTCTGCTCGACGGCGCGCAGACCGGACAGCTCGCCCGGCTGCTCGGCGCCCCGGTCCTCGACTCGGGCTGGGGACTGCGCGGGCTGGACGTGACGGAGCCGGGGTACAACCCGTTCGGCCACCGGGCCGGGGCCGTACGTGTCCATGAGACGGCGCTCGCCGTCGCCGGGCTGGCCGCGGCGGGCTACGAGAAGGAGGCCGGCGGCCTGCCGCACGGTATCCTCGCGGCGGCCGACCACGTCCGCCACCGGCTGCCCGAGACGATCGCGGGAGAGCAGCGTTCGGACCGGAGCGCCCCCTTCCCGACCCGGCGGCCCGCCGCCCGGCGGCCACGGCGGCGGCCTCCGCAGTCCTCCTCCTCACCACGCTCGCGGGCATCCGCCCGGACGCCCGGGCGGGACCGGTCCCCGTGCGCCCCGTGCGCAGCGCACCCGTGGCGAGCTGGGTCCCACCGGGCTGCGGATCGCGGGCGCACCCTTCTCGGTGCGGGTGAGCCGCCTTCGGGCTCGCCATGGCCGAGGAGGTGGCGGACGGCCTGCAGTTGGGGGTGTGACCTCGTACGACGTGATCCTTGAGTGAATCAGGAGCCGATCCATGGTCCCCATACCGGACGGAAGTGGATCAGCCGTCGCTGTGGTTGGAGAGGGGAGTGTTTATCGTCAGGAAGACGACTATGATCGCCGCATGCCCTACGACCCGTCAGCCTTTCCGCCCTTCGCCGTCACCGTGGACCTGGTCGTGCTGACCGTGCGCCGCCATGCCCTGTGCGCGCTGGCGGTGCGTAGGGGTGAGCCTCCGTTCCAGGGGCGCTGGGCGCTGCCCGGTGGCTTTGTACGGGACGACGAGGACCTGGCGCAGGCCGCGGCACGCGAGCTCGCCGAGGAGACCGGGCTGCACGCCCACGACCCCTCCGCCCCGGTCCAGGACGGTGGCGCCCACCTCGAACAGCTCGCGACCTACGGCGACCCCAAGCGGGATCCCCGTATGCGTGTGGTCAGCGTCGCCCACCTCGCCCTCGCGCCCGATCTGCCGGCGCCGCGTGCGGGCGGGGACGCCAGCAACGCGCGCTGGGCGCCGGTGGAGGAACTGCTGCAGCAGGGTGGTTACGGCCGTGACGGCGAGCCGGTGGCGCCGCTTGCCTTCGATCACGCCCAGATCCTGGCCGACGGGGTGGAGCGGGCCCGCTCCAAGATCGAGTACTCGTCGCTGGCCACCGCGTTCTGCCCGCCCGAATTCACCGTCGGCGAGCTGCGTCGCGTGTACGAGGCCGTATGGGGCGTGGCACTCGACCCGCGCAACTTCCACCGCAAGGTGACCGGCACCCCCGGATTCCTGGTCCCCACCGGCGGCACGACCACACGCCAGGGTGGTCGTCCCGCCCAGCTCTTCCGTGCCGGCGGCGCCACACTGCTCAACCCTCCGATGCTGCGCCCCGTGGTGTGACGCAAGGCTTCGGCGACCGGTGACCCGCAGGAAGGGGGCAGCGGGGTCGGCCTGAACTGCCGAACGGGGAACAGGAGGCCGATCCGAAGGGGTGCTCATCGCGGGATAGATCGGTTGATACCCGAAAAATCGGACACCGCGCGCTATCTTGCTGCAGATGATCCAGGCCTTCGGACTGACCAGCAAACCCCGCAAGGCGAACCCGCCCGCCCTCGACGACATTTCCTTCGAGGCGCGCGCGGGCCGTGTCACCGCGCTCCTCGGCGCGCCGGGCGCGGGCAAGACGACGGCGCTCCGGTTGATGCTCGAACTCCAGCCAGGCCGCGGCATCACCTGCTTCAGGGGCCGGCCCCTGCACCGCATCGCCCACCCGTCGCGTGAAGTGGGCGTGCTCCTGGGAGACGTACCCGCGCATCCGGCCCGCTCGGTCCGGGCACATCTGCGCATGCTGTGTGCCGCGACGGGGGTTCCCGCCCGGCGCGCCGACGAAGTTCTCGAAGTGGTCGGCCTGGCCGGCCTGCGTGACGAGCGGGTGGGCACGCTGTCACGCGGCATGGACCGCCGGCTCGGCCTGGCCTGCGCCCTGCTGCCCGACCCGCACACACTCGTTCTGGACACCCCCACCCGCGGGCTGTCCGCCCGCGAGGCCCGCTGGCTGCATGACATGCTCCGGGCGCACGCGGCCGAGGGCGGCACGGTCCTGTACACCACGGCCGACTCCAAGGAGGCCGCACGCGCCGCCGACCGGGTCGTCACCCTGGAGCGCGGCAGGCTTGTCGCCGACCAGGAGGCGGCGGAGTTCGGTCGTACCCGGCTGCGCCCCCGCGTGGCGGTCCGCAGCCCGCACGCCGCCCGCCTCGCGGCTGTGCTCACCAAGGAGGCCCGCACCGCCCGGCTTTCCGTCGAGATCGTACGAGAGGGAGCCAACCGCCTCTCGGTGTACGGCAGTTCGACCGCCGACGTTGGCGAGATCGCCTTCCGTCACGGCATCCTCGTCCATCAACTTGCCGACGAGACGGGGGATATGGGGCCGGGAGCCGGGGTGCTCCCGTCGGACGGGCCCATCTCGGCCGGCGAGCCGACGGAGAGCGCGGAGGCTGCGGCGGACCGATCGGGACCCTCCGGCGAACCGCAGGCGGCGGAACATCCGGAGATGCCCGGCGGACGGGCGGCCGTGGACCAGTTGGAGACAGCTGGCGGTCGGGTGCCCGCGGCGCGGCTGTACGCGCTCGGTGGTTCGCCGGCCGCGGATCGGGCGGAGAGGCCCGGCGATGCTGCGCCCGCGGACCTGCCGCAGCTCGTCGGTGACCGATCCGACGACCGGGGCCAGGCGCAGGGCCTCGACGAGCTCAAGGCGCCCGACCCGTCGGTGCCCGCCGGCGGCCAGGCCGCTCCGGAAGCACCACCGAGCCCAGCACCACAGAGACTCGCCACCGATCTGCTCCCCGCCGGGAACGAGCAGCCACGCTCCCACGTAGGTGTCGCGACGCCGACCGCGGATGCACCGGAAGCCGGTGACGATCCGGAACCCGGCAGCCCCACCCCACCCGCACCCACCACTGCCTCGCGTTCCCACCACACGATCGGGGCCCGGACCCGGGCCGGCTCCCAGCGCTCCGCGGAGCCCCTCACGCCCGGCGGGCCGTCGCCTCTCCCGCCCCCCATCTCCGTCCGCCCCGCCCCCAGCCCTCTCCGCCCGCTCGGCTACGAACTCCGTCGCGCCACCAGCATCGCCACCGGCTTCGTCACCTGCGGTGCCGTGCTCGTGGTGTCCGTGCTCACCGCCGTACTGCTCGCTCGCCTCGGCCACACCCCGCAGGCGCGCCTGTTCGCGGCGTGGCCGCAGGAACTGCCCCTGCCGCCCGCGGCGCTCGGTGCCGGGCTGCTCGGCGCGCTGGCCTTCGGTGACGAGTTCCGCCACCCTGCCCTGGCGGCGGACCGCGGCACCGTGCCCCGCCGACTGGGGCTGCTCACCGCGAAACTCCTCGTCTCCGGGGCCACGGCGCTGATGCTGGCTTTCCTCACCGTGGGCTGCGACGCGGAAGCGCTCTATCTCGTATACGGCCGGGGACTCACGCAGGTTCCCGCGGACTGGTTTTCGATGACGGGGAGTTGGTTCGGACTCGTGGTCGGGTGCGCCTGGGCCGGAGTGCTGGCCGCGGGTGTCTTCCGGTCCACGGCGGCCGGGCTCGCCGCGGTGCTCGCCGTCCCCGTCATGGTCGTACCGCTGGTACAGAAGGTGCTGGAGGGGCCGACGGTACGGACGGCGACGGGGTTCTCGGTGCGCATGCGAGAGGTCTTCCTGGTGCAGTGGCCCTTCGGGGGCGAGCGCTATCTGACCGGGGTGGTTCGGGTTCTCGCCCAACCGGTGGGCGGAGCGCTGACGTTGTCGCTGACCGCTCTGCTCTGCGCGTATGTGCTCACGACCCTGCGGAGCAGGGCCCGATGACGACCGTGCGCACGCTCCCGATCCGGCCTTGCGCACAACTCCCCGAAGAGCGCCCGTTTCTTTCCGATAAGGCGTCAATTGCGACGGGGTGAGCGATCACCCTTTCGTGTGCTTTTCACCAAAGACCTCAAGGGAGTTGGAGACGGCGCCGACAAAGGATCCGTGAGTACCCTTGCGCACACCATGATGACCGCCGCCCGCTCCGCAGACTCTGGTCTCGTCGGCCCGGGCGAACTCGACCGTTACCCCTACGCGGAGACCGCCGCCGTCGACCGCGTCGGAGCGCCTGTCTGGGACGGTGCGGAACCGGAGCTGGGCCGTGTGGGCCGGCGTGCCGCGGGCAGTCGCGGCCGCGGACTGCACGGCCAACTCGTTCAGCAGCTGGGTCAGATGATCGTCTCGGGCGACCTGGGCGCGGACCGCCCGCTCGTGCCCGAGGAGATCGGCCAGAGGTTCGAGGTCTCCCGCACCGTCGTCCGTGAGTCCCTTCGTGTCCTCGAGGCCAAGGGCCTGGTCAGTGCCCGCCCGAACGTCGGCACGCGCGTGCGTCCCGTCAGCGACTGGAATCTTCTCGATCCGGACATCATCGAGTGGCGGGCCTTCGGGCCGCAGCGCGACGACCAGCGGCGCGAGCTGAGCGAGCTGCGCTGGACGATCGAGCCGCTCGCCGCTCGCCTCGCCGCCGGGCACGGACGTGAGGACGTCCAGCAGCGTCTGACCGACATGGTCGAGATCATGAGCCACGCCCTGGGGCAGGGTGACGCGCTCACCTTCTCCCGCGCCGATTCCGAGTTCCACACCCTGCTCATCCAGATCGCCGGCAACCGCATGCTCGAGCACCTCTCCGGCATCGTGTCGGCCGCCCTCCAGGTCTCCGGCGGGCCGGTCACCGGCTGTGAGCGGCCGAACGAGGCGTCCCTGGCGCAGCACGCGCGGATCGTCGACGCCCTCGGCACCGGCGACGGTGCGGCGGCCGAGGCGGCCATGCGTCAGCTGCTGACCGTGCACCCCGAGGTGGAGCGCGTGGTACCCGCCCCGCGCGAGCACTGACGCCGGCCCGCGGGCGGCGCGGTCGGGGGGTGTCGCATGCCGACGGCGGTGCCGGGCCCCGGAACCCGTCTGCCGCCGGATCCCGCCGGATCCTCGTCTGGGGTCCGGCGGGGTCCGGCGGTACGGCGAGGCGGCGGATCCGTCGGATGTGTCGGCCCGGTCCTGATAGAGGTCACCAGCGATATCATCTGTCCATGTTTGACCGTTTTTGAGTAGTTACGGGGTGTGACTCGGGCCACGCGGTTTGGGCGTAACGCTCGTGGGAACAACGCGATGACCTAAGAGGTGACAGCCGCGGAGGGAATACGGACGCCGTTCACGGCGCTGTGCAACTCCCCGGCCTCCGCCCGCGCCGTCGGCCCATTCCAAGCCGGCGGTCGGCTCCAGTCCGTCCTGGACGGGGCCGGAAGCCGTTTTCCAACGTTCCGAGAGGTTGTTCGTGTCGGCCAGCACATCCCGTACGCTCCCGCCGGAGATCGCCGAGTCCGTCTCTGTCATGGCGCTCATTGAGCGGGGAAAGGCTGAGGGGCAGATCGCCGGCGATGACGTGCGTCGGGCCTTCGAAGCTGACCAGATTCCGGCCACTCAGTGGAAGAACGTACTGCGCAGCCTCAACCAGATCCTCGAGGAAGAGGGTGTGACGCTGATGGTCAGTGCCGCGGAGCCCAAGCGCACCCGAAAGAGCGTCGCAGCGAAGAGTCCGGCGAAGCGCACCGCCACCAAGACGGTCGCGGCGAAGACAGTGACCACGAGGAAGGCCACCGCGCCCGCCGCCCCGGCCGCGCCTGCCGCCGAAACCGGTGCCGTCGCCGAGGAAGAGGCTCAGGCGCCGGTCAAGAAGACGGCTGCCAAGAAGACGACCGCGAAGAAGGCGGTCGCCAAGAATGCGACCGCCAAGAAGACGGCGGCCAAGAAGACCGCCGCCAAGAAGGACGACGCCGAGCTTCTCGAGGACGAGGCGATCGAGGAGCCGAAGGCCGCGACGGAGGAGCCCGAGGGCGCCGAGAGCGCCGGCTTCGTGCTGTCCGACGAGGACGAGGACGACGCGCCCGCGCAGCAGGTCGCCGCGGCCGGCGCCACCGCCGACCCGGTCAAGGACTACCTCAAGCAGATCGGCAAGGTCCCCCTGCTCAACGCCGAGCAGGAGGTCGAGCTCGCCAAGCGCATCGAGGCGGGCCTGTTCGCCGAGGACAAGCTGGCCAACGCCGACAAGCTCGCCCCGAAGCTCAAGCGCGAGCTGGAGATCATCGCCGAGGACGGCCGCCGCGCCAAGAACCACCTTCTGGAGGCCAACCTCCGTCTGGTGGTCTCGCTGGCGAAGCGCTACACGGGCCGCGGCATGCTGTTCCTGGACCTCATCCAGGAGGGCAACCTCGGTCTGATCCGCGCGGTCGAGAAGTTCGACTACACCAAGGGCTACAAGTTCTCCACGTACGCCACCTGGTGGATCCGTCAGGCCATCACCCGCGCCATGGCCGACCAGGCCCGCACCATTCGCATCCCGGTGCACATGGTCGAGGTCATCAACAAGCTCGCGCGCGTGCAGCGCCAGATGCTCCAGGACCTGGGCCGCGAGCCCACCCCGGAGGAGCTGGCCAAGGAGCTCGACATGACCCCGGAGAAGGTCATCGAGGTCCAGAAGTACGGTCGTGAGCCCATCTCCCTGCACACCCCGCTGGGCGAGGACGGCGACAGCGAGTTCGGCGACCTCATCGAGGACTCCGAGGCTGTCGTCCCGGCCGACGCCGTCAGCTTCACGCTCCTCCAGGAGCAGCTGCACTCCGTCCTCGACACCCTGTCCGAGCGCGAGGCGGGCGTGGTCTCGATGCGCTTCGGTCTCACCGACGGTCAGCCGAAGACCCTCGACGAGATCGGCAAGGTGTACGGCGTGACGCGTGAGCGCATCCGTCAGATCGAGTCCAAGACCATGTCGAAGCTGCGCCACCCGTCGCGTTCCCAGGTGCTGCGCGACTACCTCGAGAAGGTCGCCGGGGTAAGACCGCGTATGGCCGGGGCTACCGCCGGGGGT
>NZ_JBHYKH010000176.1:0-16397 GCF_042741275.1 Streptomyces sp. NPDC058964 | reverse complement strand
GGCCGCGAGGCCTTTGTGGGGGTCCGCTCCGGCAACTGAAAGGGGCAGATCTTCGTCAAGGGCGAGGTCATCAAGACCGTCCCCGAGTCGAAGATCGTGGAGACCCTGATCGAGGAGGCGATGAAGATCGCCGAGCAGATGGAGAAGGACGGCGCCGGGTCCGGAGAGCCCGCCGTCACCGTGAGCTGAACAGCACGGACCGAGAGGGGGCCCGAGCGTGACGATTCTGGAGAGCATCCGGGGACCACGCGACCTGAAGGCGCTGTCCGAGGCGGAACTCGGTGAACTGTCCGAAGAAATACGCGAGTTCCTGGTGCAAGCCGTATCGAGGACCGGCGGCCACCTCGGGCCCAACCTGGGCGTGGTGGAACTGACCGTCGCGCTGCACCGGGTCTTCGAGTCACCGGTCGACCGCATCCTCTGGGACACCGGTCACCAGAGCTATGTGCACAAGCTTCTGACGGGCCGTCAGGACTTTTCCAAGCTGCGCGGCAAGGGGGGCCTGTCCGGTTATCCCTCGCGGGAGGAGTCCGAGCACGACGTCATCGAGAACAGCCACGCCTCCACCGCCCTCGGCTGGGCCGACGGGCTCGCCAAGGCCCGCCAGGTGCAGGGAGAGAAGGGCCATGTCGTCGCGGTCATCGGCGACGGCGCGCTCACCGGAGGCATGGCCTGGGAGGCGCTGAACAACATCGCGGCGGCCAAGGACCGGCCGCTGATCGTCGTCGTCAACGACAACGAGCGATCGTACGCGCCGACCATCGGGGGCCTCGCCAACCACCTCGCCACGCTGCGCACCACCGACGGCTACGAGAAGGTCCTGGCCTGGGGCAAGGACGTGCTGCTGCGGACCCCGGTCGTCGGCAACACCCTGTACGAGTCCCTGCACGGCGCGAAGAAGGGCTTCAAGGACGCCTTCGCCCCGCAGGGCATGTTCGAGGACCTGGGGCTGAAGTACGTCGGCCCCATCGACGGACACGACATCAGAGCCGTGGAGTCCGCGCTGCGGCGCGCGAAGCGCTTCCACGGACCGGTCCTCGTCCACTGCCTCACCGAGAAGGGCCGCGGCTACGAACCCGCCCTGGCCCACGAGGAGGACCACTTCCACACCGTCGGCGTGATGGACCCGCTCACCTGCGAGCCGCTCACGCCGTCCGGCGGCCCGTCCTGGACCTCGGTCTTCGGCGACGAGATCGTCCGCATCGGCGAGGAGCGGGACGACGTCGTGGCGATCACGGCCGCCATGCTGCACCCGGTGGGCCTCGGCAAGTTCGCCGAACGCTTCCCCGACCGGGTGTGGGACGTCGGCATCGCCGAGCAGCACGCGGCCGTGTCGGCGGCGGGGCTCGCGACCGGTGGCCTGCACCCCGTCGTCGCCGTCTACGCCACCTTCCTCAACCGTGCCTTCGACCAGCTCCTGATGGACGTCGCGCTGCACCGCTGCGGGGTGACCTTCGTCCTCGACCGGGCCGGCGTCACCGGTGTCGACGGCGCCTCCCACAACGGTATGTGGGACATGTCCGTGCTCCAGGTCGTCCCCGGGCTCAGGATCGCCGCGCCGCGCGATGCCGACCAGCTGCGGGCCCAGCTGCGCGAGGCGGTCGCCGTGGACGACGCGCCGACCCTTGTCCGCTTCCCGAAGGAGTCGGCCGGCCCGGAGATCCCGGCGGTCGGCCGGGTCGGCGGCCTGGACGTGCTGCGCCGTTCGGCGCGGCCCGAGGTGCTGCTGGTGGCCGTCGGCGTCATGGCGCCGGTGTGTCTCCAGGCGGCCGAGCTGCTGGAGGCGCGCGGTATCGGGTGCACGGTGGTCGACCCCCGCTGGGTCAAGCCCGTCGACCCGGCCCTGCCCGGCCTCGCCGCCGAGCACCGTCTGGTCGCCGTCGTCGAGGACAACAGCCGGGCGTCCGGCGTCGGGGCCGCCGTGGCCCTCGCGCTGGGTGACGCCGATGTCGACGTCCCCGTACGGAGGTTCGGGATCCCCGAGCAGTTCCTCGCGCACGCCAAACGCGGCGAGGTGCTGGCCGACATCGGACTCACGCCGGTCGAGGTCGCCGGACGGATCGGCGCGAGCCTGGCCGTCCGGGACGCCGACGGCCGCGCACCGGAGAAGGCCCGGAAGGCCGAGAAACAGGAGAAGACCGAATGACCACGGAGTTCGACCTCGGCGCGCTCTTGGCCGAGCGCGGAGCCGAGCGCTACGAGCTGCACGGCAGATACCTCAACCACCAGCTGCCGCGCATGCTGCACACCATCGGCTTCGACAAGGTCTACGAGCGCGCCGAGGGCGCCCACTTCTGGGACGCGGACGGCAACGACTACCTGGACATGCTCGCCGGGTTCGGGGTGATGGGCCTCGGCCGTCACCACCCCGTCGTCCGCAAGGCGCTGCACGACGTCCTGGACGCCCAGCTCGCCGACCTCACCCGCTTCGACTGCCAGCCGCTGCCCGGACTGCTGGCCGAGAAGCTGCTCTCGTACAGCCCGCACCTGGACCGGGTGTTCTTCGGCAACAGCGGCACGGAAGCCGTGGAGACCGCGCTGAAGTTCGCCCGGTTCGCCACCGGCAGGCCACGGATCCTCTACTGCGACCACGCCTTCCACGGTCTGACCACCGGCTCGCTGTCGGTCAACGGCGAGAACGGCTTCCGGGACGGATTCGCCCCCCTGCTGCCCGACACGGCCGTACCGCTCGGCGATCTCGACGCCCTGGCGAGGGAGCTGAGGAAGGGCGACGTCGCCGCCCTGATCGTCGAACCGATCCAGGGCAAGGGAGTGCACGAGGCTCCGCCCGGCCATCTGCGCGCCGCCCAGGAACTGCTGCACCGGCACAAGGCGCTGCTCATCGCCGACGAGGTGCAGACCGGCCTCGGCCGCACCGGGGACTTCTACGCCTACCAGCACGAGAGCGGCGTCGAACCGGACCTGGTGTGCGTGGCCAAGGCGCTCTCCGGCGGCTATGTGCCGGTCGGCGCCACCCTCGGCAAGGACTGGATCTTCAAGAAGGTCTACTCGTCCATGGACCGGGTGCTGGTGCACTCGGCGAGCTTCGGCTCCAACGCGCAGGCGATGGCAGCGGGCCTGGCCGTGCTGTCGGTCATGGAGAACGAGCGGACCGTCGCGAACGCGCGCACCACGGGGGAGCAGCTGAAGTCCCGGCTGGCCGCGCTGACCGACAAGTACGAGCTGCTCGCCGACGTCCGCGGCCGGGGCCTGATGATCGGCATCGAGTTCGGGAGGCCCGCCTCGCTGAAGCTGCGCAGCCGCTGGACCATGCTGCAGGCCGCGCGCAAGGGCCTGTTCGCGCAGATGGTCGTCGTACCGCTGTTGCAGCGGCACCGGATCCTCACCCAGGTCTCCGGCGACCATCTGGAGGTGATCAAGCTGATCCCGCCGCTGGTCATCGGCGAGCCCGAGGTGGACCGCTTCGTGAACGCCTTCACCGCCGTGATGGACGACGCGCACAACGGCGGTGGCCTGGTCTGGGACTTCGGCAGGACGCTGATCAAGCAGGCGGTCGCCAACCGGTGATCACCGCTTGGAAGGTTTGCCTCTGAGGCAAGAAATTTGCCGTGGAGGCAAATCCTCCGGCTCAATGGAGGCATGAGCCCCTCCGAAGCCGAGCACCTCGGCGGCCACGGGCCCGAGCCGTCGGCCGTTCCCGCCGGCGACCTTCCGGCCGTGGCGCCCCAGCTCCGTTCACTGCGCCGCCGCGCCGGTCTCACCCTCGAGGCAGCGGCCCGCGCCGCGGGCCTGTCGCCCGCCCACCTCTCCCGCCTGGAGACCGGGCAGCGACAGCCCTCGCTGCCGATGCTGCTCGCACTCGCCCGTGTCTACGGTACGACGGTCTCGGAACTGCTGGGCGAGACGGTCGCCGACCGGGACGCCATCGTGCGCGCCGCCGACATGGAACCGACCCGCGCGGGCGGCTGGACGTACTGGCAGGCCGGCGCGTCCGGCCGGGGCATGCAGGCCCTGCGCGTCCGCGTGCCGCACGGCTCGCAGGGCGACATCGTGCGCGTGCACCCCGGCGAGGAGTGGCTGTACGTCCTCAAGGGGCGGCTCCGGCTGCGACTCGGGGACACCACGCACCTGCTCGCGCCCGGCGACAGCGCGCACTTCGACTCGCTGACCCCGCACCGCCTCGCCGCCGAGGACCACGACGGGGTCGAGCTCCTGTTCGTCCACACCCTGCTGCAGAGTCCCACGGCCGCACTGTGCCTGGGCCCCATCACCGGAGAGCTGCCATGAGCGACCTGGAGGACAAGTTCCCGCGCGCCCTGTGGGTCCGTCTGATCGTCTACGGCGTCCTCGGCCACGTCCTGGCGGCTTTCATCTACCTGCTGTTCGCGGTCGGCGCCAAGGGATGACCCCCCGGGGGCGGCCGCGGCCGTCAGTCGAGCAGCCGCTCGCGCAGCCGGTCGCGGGTCCGCGGGGTGAGGCCGAGCCCCCGCTCCAGGTAGGTGTCGACGCCGCCCCACGTCTCCTCGATGGTCTCGACGGCCGCCGTCAGGTACTCGGCCCGCGCTTCGAAGAGCGGGCTGAGCAGCTCCATGACCTCGGGGGAGTACGCCGACTGCGCGCTGCCGTTGCGGTGCACCTTGTACCTGCGGTGCTTGGCGTTGGACTCCAGGTAGTCGACGAGGATGGCCTCGCGTTCCACGCCCAGGGCGAGCAGTGTCACGGCTATCGACAGGCCGGCCCGGTCCTTGCCCGCGGCGCAGTGCATCAGGGCGGGCACGCTGTCCTCGGCGAGCGCGTGCAGCACCCGGGAGTGCTCGGCGGTGCGCTCCTTGATGATCTTCCGGTAGGAGGTGATCATCCGGTTCGCCGCCCTGCCGTCCGCAAGGATGCCGCGCAGCTGCTCGATCTCGCCGTCGCGGACCATCTTCCAGAACTCGGCGCCGTCCGCCGGGTCGCTCAGCGGCATGTTCACGTTCCGCACGCCCGGCAGCGCCACGTCGGGGCCCTCCAGCTTCTGGTCGGCCGCGTTGCGGAAGTCGAAGATCGTGTGCAGGTCCAGGGACGCGAGGAACTCCGCGTCCTTCTCGGTCGCGTGTGCGAGGTGGCCGCTGCGGAACAGCACCCCGTAGCGCACCCGCCGGCCGTCCGCCGTGGGCAGTCCGCCCACGTCACGGAAGTTGCGCACACCGGACAGCTCCGGCTCGGTCGACGGGACCTGCTGTGTCACGGGGGCTCCTTGCGGTCGGGCGACGCCGACGCGGCTCGTCGACGGGCGTGCTGTCGACGATACGACATGGGTTTCCTCAGGCAATGAGTTGTCCACAGGCATTGCCCCGGACCCCTCGGGCCCATGATGATGTTGGAGCTTGAGCGGATCTGTTGGCACTTGTGAGGGCCTCATGGTGGACATCGCCGAAAACGGTCGTACGTGGCTCCTGTCCGGACCGACCAGCAGCTACGCGCTGCACCTCACCGAGGCGGACGAACTGCTCCACCTCCACTGGGGACCGGGGATCGAGCTCGCCGACGCCGAGGCGCTCGCCGTGCGCCCGCTGCCCGACTACTGGCCGTTCGAGTCCCCGCTCGACGGCCGCGAGGAGTACCCGGTCGAGGGCGGCCCCCGCTTCGTCCGTCCCGCCCTGTCCGTGCGCACCGAGGAGCGGCGCGGCACCGAGTGGACCTTCGAGGCGTACGAGACCGAGGGCGACGAGCTGCGGCTGCGGTTCCGGGACGCCGGGCTGGCCGTCACGCTGCACTACCGCATGCGCGGCGACGTGGTCGAGCGCTGGGTCACCGTCGGCAACCAGGGGCACGCGCGCGTGGAGCTGCTCCGCGCCGACCCGGCCACCTGGACCCTGCCCGACCGGGCGGGCTGGCGGCTGTCCCAGCTGCACGGCCGCTGGGCCGCCGAGTCCCGGCTGGCGGTCTCCCCCCTCACGTACGGGGAGAAGGTCATCGGCAGCCGCCGCGGCCACACCGGTCACCAGCACCTGCCCTGGGTCGCGCTCGACACGGACGCCACCGAGGAGCGCGGGGAGGTGTACGGCTGCGCGCTCGGCTGGTCGGGATCGTGGCGGATCGCGGTCGCCCAGCTCCCGGACGCGCGCGTGCAGATCACCGGTGGCGCCGGCTACGACGACTCCGGCCTGCTGATGCTGGGCGAGGGGGAGTCGTATACGAGCCCGGTCTTCGCGGGCCTGTGGAGCGACGGCGGCTTCGGCGGCGCGAGCCGCGCCTGGCACGCCTACCAGCGGGCGTACGTCATACCGGACGCGGACCGGGACCGGCCTATACGCGCCTGCTCCGGGGCGGCCACGACCTTCGACATCTCCGAGGAGCAGCAGGCGACGCTCGCCCGCCGGGCGGCGTCGATCGGCGTCGAACTGTTCGTGGTCGACGACGGCTGGTTCGGCACCCGCACCAGCGACCGGGCGGGACTCGGCGACTGGACGCCGAACCCCGACCGCTTCCCGAACGGCCTCAAGCCCCTTGCCGACCATGTGCACGCCCTCGGCATGCAGTTCGGCATCTGGGTCGAGCCCGAGATGGTCAACCCGGACAGCGAGCTGTACCGCGCGCACCCCGACTGGGCGCAGTATCAAATCGGTAGGAAAAGGACAGAACTCCGCAATCAGCTTGTCCTCAACCTGGCCCGCGAGGACGTCCGGGAGTACCTCTGGGAGCAGCTCCACGGCCTGCTCTCCAGTGCCCCCGTCGACTACGTGAAGTGGGACTTCAACCGCTGCTTCACCGACGCGGGCTGGCCCGGGGACGCGTATCCGCAGCGGCTCTGGGTCGACCATGTGCGCGCCCTGTACGCCCTGCTGGACCGGCTGCGTGCCGCGCACCCGGGCGTCGCGTTCGAGTCCTGCTCGGGCGGCGGCGGACGGATCGACCTCGGTGTGACGAGCCGCACGGACCAGGTGTGGACCTCCGACAACACCGATCCGCTCGACCGGCTCGCCATCCAGCACGGCTTCAGTCAGATCCACCCGGCACGGATCATGGCCGCCTGGGTCACCGACAGCCCGAACACGCAGCTCAATGGCAGGGTCAGCTCGCTGCGCTTCCGTTTCGTCAGCGCCATGGCGGGGGTCCTCGGTGTCGGCGGCGACCTCGCGGAGTGGACGGAGGAGGAGCTCGCCGAGGCCCGTGAGTGGGTGGAGCTCTACAAGGGCATCCGCCCGGTCGTGCAGCACGGCGAGCTGTACCGGCTGCGGCCTCCGGACGGCGGGCTGAGCGCGGTCCAGTACGTGCGCGGTGGCGAGGCGGTCGTCCTCGCCTGGCTGCAGGCCCAGCGCTACGGCGAGCCCGTCCCCGCGCTGCGGCTGCGCGGTCTCGACCCGACAGCCTCATATGAATGCCGCGAAACGGGCGAAATCCACCGGGGTGCCGTCCTCCTGCACCACGGCCTGCGCACCGGTCTGCGCGGCGACCTCGACGCGTCGGTCTTCCGGTTCCGTCGCGTCTGAGGGTGCTGTCCGAATTAACCCTTTACGTCAAACTTGCGGGGAAATGGCGAGGCCTGGGATGTGATGCGTGAGGAGCGTCATACCCGTGACCGTCCGTCGTGCGTCATGTTCACGTAATTCGCGCCCCTTTCCCGGGAATTGGCCGGGAAAATCGAAAGGGAATGCACGGAGGGTGACCGGGATTTCCCGTAACGGATCATGTGAAACACGGACACACGGAACCTTCTGCTTGTCCCCCCGCATCCCGCTCGCTTACGTTCGCCACCAATCCGGACGGAACGCCGAATCCTGCCGCCGCCCGGAGCCCGCTCACACTCACCCGTGCAAGGCAGGAAGCGGGGGACCCATCAGGTACCAATGCCTGTTCCGGTCTCCGGGACGGCTCGGGGTGAAGCCGCGCTCCGTGCGCGGCCGGGCAGCTCCAGCCCGAACCCGACAGCTCACCTCGCAGGCGCCGGAGAGGAATTCGCCATGCCCGCGAAGGGAAAGCACCGCCGTCCCAAGCCCCGTCGCCTCACCCGCAGGATCGCCGTCGCCGGTACCGGTGGTGCCGCGCTGGCCCTGCCGCTGATCGGGACCGCCGGTGCCCATGCCGCCACCCCGCAGTCCGGTACCGAAAAGGCCGTCCAGTCGCTGCCGACGGTCGCCACGAAGCCGCTGCCGACGGTCGCCACGAAGCCTCTGAGGGCGAAGGTGAATTCGGGTGCCCGTTCGTACACGGTGAGGTCCGGCGACTACCTTTCGAAGATCGCCGACGAGCAGAACGTGCGCGGCGGCTGGCAGCGGATCTACCGGGACAACCGTGAGGCCGTCGGTGACAACCCGTCGCTGATCCACCCCGGTCTGAAGCTCGCCCTCGGCGGGAAGGCCGCGACGGGCGCCGCCCCCTCGTCCGCGACCCCCTCGCGGTCGTCGTCCTCCGAGCGGTCCTCCTCCGCTCCCACCGCCTCCTCCGTGAAGCCGTCGGCCGTGTCGAACACCGAGTCGGCTTCCCGTGCCGCGTCCGGTTCCGACGCCGCGTCCGCCTCGAACGCGTGGCCCCAGGACGCCCAGGCCGCGGTCGCCTCGACCGGCTACAACCTCCCGGTGTCGGGCGCCACCATCGGCACCCACTACCACGTGGCGGGCAGCATGTGGTCCAGCGGCTACCACACCGGCGTCGACTTCGTCGTCCCGACCGGCACCCCGGTCAAGGCCGTGGGTGCGGGCACGGTCGTCTCCGCGGGCTGGGGCGGGGCGTACGGCAACCAGGTCGTCCTGCGCCTCAACGACGGCTACTACGCGCAGTACGGCCACCTGTCCCGGCTCTCCGTCTCGGCCGGCCAGACCGTGACCCCGGGCCAGCAGCTCGGCCTCTCGGGTGCGACCGGCAACGTGACCGGTCCGCACCTGCACTTCGAGATCCGCACCACGCCGAACTACGGCTCGGACGTGGACCCGGTCGCCTACCTCCGCTCCCACGGCGTGCCCGTCGCCTGACGGTACTCGCCCCCAAGCCGCCGAAGGCCGGACCTCCGATCCCCCGGGTCCGGCCTTCGGTGTGTCCGTCCCGCCCGTGGCGATCACCGCCTCAACGTGGCCTGCCGACGCCGTATTCCCTCGTTGGCAAACTATTTAAGGGTGTCTTATCTCACCGATCGTCAACCCCTTCCTACGATCGCGTAGGTCACATCCGAAGGTGAATCATGGGCCGATGTGACAGACGATTCGAAGAGTGACAACAGATCAGTGATCGGGTCGTACGTGGCGGTGGGGGACAGCTTCACCGAGGGCGTCGGCGACCCCGGCCCCGACGGGGCATACGTCGGCTGGGCCGACCGGTTCGCGGTACTTCTCGCGGACAGGCGGCCCGAGGGCGACTTCAAATACACCAATCTCGCGGTACGCGGGAAGCTCCTCGACCAGATCATGGCCGACCAGCTCCCGCAGGCCGTCGAACTCGCGCCGGACCTGGTGTCCTTCTGCGCGGGCGGCAACGACATCATCCGGCCCGGCACCGACCCGGACGAGGTGGCCGAGCGCTTCGAGCGGGCGGTCGTCCGACTGTCCCAGGTGGCCGGCACGGTCATGGTGACGACCGGGTTCGACACCCGTGGCGTGCCCGTGCTCAAGCACCTGCGCGGCAAGATCGCCACGTACAACGGTCACGTCCGGGCCATCGCCGACCGGTACGGCTGCCCGGTGCTCGACCTCTGGTCCCTCAAGACGGTCCAGGACCGGCGGGCCTGGGACGACGACCGGCTCCACCTCTCACCCGAGGGGCACACGCGCGTGGCGCTGCGGGCCGGCCAGGTGCTCGGCCTGGAGGTGCCCGCCGACCCGGACCAGCCCTGGCCACCGCTCCCGCCCCGCGGCACCCTCGACGTCCGCCGCGACGACGTCCACTGGGCCCGTGAGTACCTGGTCCCGTGGATCGGGCGGCGGCTGCGCGGCGAGTCCTCGGGGGATCATGTGACGGCCAAGGGGGCGCTGTCCCCGGACGACATCAAGATGCGGATCGCCTCGGTGGCCTGAGGGCCGGGATCCGACGACCGCGACGTGGGGGGGGGCGCCCCGCGGGGGGCCCGTCGGTGTCACCCGATAGGCCGGTCACGTTCCCGCGAATGGGGCCCGGCCGCGCGCGGGGCACGGTCCGGCGGGCTGTGATGGCTGCGGAGGCACGACCGTCGTGTTCCCGCAGCCGTCCGTCTGAGGAGCCCGTCCCATGCGACGCACCGCTCGCGCCCTGGCCGCCGCCGTCCTGGCGGCGGGCGCCCTTGGCACAGCCATACCGGCCGCCTCGGCGGACCCCGTGGGCACCACGCCCGTCACCTGCGGTGCGACCGCGGTAACCGCCCCGCCGACCGTCGACGCCTCCTCCCCGGTCGACGGCACATGTCCCGCCGCACCCGGGGCGCAGGGACGGACCGGGAGCGCCGCGCCCTCGATGCCCCGCGCCGACGCCGATGCCGACGGCAGCACGAGCACCGGCGTCGGTCCCGGCACCGCGGTGGGTACGGACCTCGGTCCCGGCACCGCGGCGGGTACGGACCTCGGCCCCGGCACCGCGGTGGGTACGGACCTCGGTCCCGGCACCGCGGCGGGAACGGACCTCGGCCCCGACACCGCCGTCGGCGACACCCGGCCGTGCGCCGGCGCGCAGTCCTGCGGAGAGAGCGAGGACCAGGGACGGGGAAGCGACGGTCAGGGGAAGGAAGCCGAGAGCCAGGGTCAGAAAGCCGAGAGCCAGGGTCAGAAAGGCGAGAGCCAGGGGCAGGGCGGCTACGACCGGGACCAGGGAGGCGACGGTCAAGGATGGGGAGGAGACGGACAGGGGTGGGAATGCGACGCGCCCCGGGGTGCATCCTGTGCCGACGGTCCTGACTGTGCCAAGTCCCCGACAGGCTCCACCTGCGGCCCGGCCGTGATCCAGCGCGGCGTGGATGCTGGAGAGGGCGGCGCCTTCAACGGGTCCGTTCCGGCGCTGGTCACCGGCGGTCTGCTGATCGCCGGCGCGCTCGGTGCCGCCGCGCACCGGCTGGTGACCCGGGGGTGAGTGAGCGAGCCGGGAACGGAGCACGGACCGGACGGGGACAGCACACGGCACCACGGACTGCGCGGAGGCGGACATGCGGCGGACGGACCCCGAAGGCCACGGCCCGGTCCGCTTCGGGCCGCACCTGCCCGACGACGGGCTGCCCGTCCTGCCCGAGCTCTCGGCCGTGCTCTCCGCCGCCGCGGGCCGCCCGGGGGAGGAACCGGTCGGCGGCGGCCCCGCCCTCGTCGAGGCGGCCCGCGGCTACTGGGCACGGCGCGGACTGCCCGCCGACGCACACCCGGTGGCGGCCGGCCCCGGAGCGCCGTCCCTGCTGCTCGCCCTGACCGCCGCGCTCGGCGGTGACGTCCTGGTGCCCCGGCCCTGCGCCGCATGGTGGGCGCCGTACGCGCGGCTGCTGGGCAGGCCCGTCTTCCACGTGCCGACCCAGGCCGAGTCCGGCGGCGTCCCCGACCCGTACGCCCTCCTGGAGACCGTGCGCCGCGTCCGGGCCGAGGGCGGTGACCCACGGCTGCTCGTGCTCTCCGTCGCCGACGACCCGACCGCGACCGTCGCGCCGCCCGAGCTGCTGCACGAGACCGTCGAGGCTGCCGAGGGCGAGGGACTGCACCTGGTCAGCGACGAGACCTGGCGCGACACCGTGCACGACCCCCACGCCACCGTGATCCTCAGCCCCGCCGAGATGCTGCACGAGCGGGTCACCGTCGTCACCGACCTGGCCGGCGCGCTGCTGCCGCCCGGCTGGCCCGCGGCCGTCGCCCGCTTCCCCGCCGCGGGCAGCGGGGAGGCGCTCCACGCGCGCGTGCTCGACGTGCTCACCGCCTTGGGGGCGTGCGTCGCCGGACCGGTCGCGGCCGCCGCCGCGTACGCGCTCGGCGAACCCGAGCCGGTCACCGCGCGCCGCGACACCGCCGTACGCCTGCACGCGCGCGTGGCCGCCGCCGCGCACGCCGTCGTCGTCTCGGCCGGAGCGCTGTCCCGCCCGCCGCAGGCCGGGCGTCACCTGTACGTCGACCTCGGCGAGCTGCGCTCCGCGCTCGGCGCGCGCGACGTCGGCGACGCACAGGAGCTGGAGGACTTCCTCACCGCCCGGCTCGGCATGCCCGCGTCCGGCGGCCACCGGTTCGGCGACGACCTGGGGGCGCTGCGCGTGCGGCTGTCCACCGGGCCCCTGCTGGCCGGTACGGACGAGGAACGAACGGAATGCCTCACCTCACCCGCACCGTTGGAACTGCCACACGTGCAACGCGCGTTGATCTCCTTGAGGTCGGTCTTCGACGATCTCCGCGACGACGCTCAGCGATGGGAGCCTCCTCGATGACGCAGCAGACGCCGCTGTCCGGGTCAGCCACCACGACCACCACGACGACCCGGGAAGCCGACACTTCGCCGCCCCCCGCGCTCCCCGCGGTCCCGGCCGCCCCCCGCCCCTTCGCGCCCCCATTCCCGCCCCTCGCCGACCCCCGTCCGCTGGGCGAACTCCGGTTCTGGCCGCGGACCTTCCACGACCGTCTCACCGCCCCGCTGCCCGGCCTGAAGGCGATCGCCCGCTTCGCCCGCGAGGGCTCCGTACGGCCGGCACCCGAGGGCCTGGCCGACATCCCGCGGCTCCCCTTCGAACCCGGCCCGATGCCCCGCACCGACAACCGCACGGTCGCCGTCACCTGGGCGGGGCACGCCAGTTGGGTGCTGCGCATCGGCGGGCTCACCGTCCTGACCGACCCGGTCTGGTCCCGGCGGATCCTCGGCACCCCGGCCCGCGTCACCCCCGTCGGCGTCGCCTGGAGCGCGCTGCCGCGCGTCGACGCCGTCGTCATCAGCCACAACCACTACGACCACCTGGACGCCCCGACCCTGCGCCGGCTCCCGCGCGACACACCGGTGTTCGTCCCGGCCGGCCTCGGCCCGTGGTTCCGCCGCCGCCGGTTCACCACGGTCACCGAGCTGGACTGGTGGGAGGCGGCCGAACTGTCCGGCGTCCGCTTCGACTTCGTGCCCGCCCACCACTGGTCCAAGCGCACCCTCACCGACACCTGCCACAGTCTGTGGGGCGGCTGGGTGCTCACCGACCGGGACGGACAGCGCGTCTACTTCGCCGGCGACACGGGCTACGGCCACTGGTTCTCCCGCATCGGCCGCCGCTACCCGGGTATCGACCTCGCCCTGCTCCCCATCGGCGCCTACGACCCGCGCTGGTGGCTCAGCGACGTCCACTGCGACCCGGAGGAGGCCGTCCGCGCCGCCCGCGACCTCGGCGCCCGCCGGATGGCCCCCATGCACTGGGGCACGTTCGTCCTCTCCGCCGAGCCGGTCCTGGAGCCGCTCACCCGGGTGCGGGCCGCCTGGGAGAAGGCGGGACTGGACCGGGCGGACCTGTGGGACCTGCCGGTCGGAGGCTCACGGATACTGGACCAGGCCCCGTCGTCGAATCCCCGTCTGCCCCGCGACGCCATGCACGCTCCCCCCAGTTCTTCGAGCGGCGGACTCCCACTCGCGGCACCGGGCCCCGACCCGGGTACATCCAGTACGAAGCCGGGGCCCGGCACCCCGGGAGCACGCTCCCGCGAGCGCTTGCCCTCGCTCGAGCAGGGACCCGCATGACGCCGCAGGGCCGGCCCTCCGGGCGGACGACGGGGATGTGACGACAGGACCCAGCCGCACCCGCACCGTCGAGGCCCGTGACCGTACACGGCGAAGCGCCCGCCCCCAACTGGACCTCGGGGGCGGGCGCTCGTGGACAGCTGACGGATCCGGCAGCTGGTTCAGTCTCCGATAAGGGCGTCAACGCACGCCTCCGGCTCGAACGGTGCCAGGTCGTCGGCCCCCTCGCCGAGGCCGACCAGCTTGACCGGCACGCCCAGCTCGCGCTGGACCGCGACGACGATGCCGCCCTTGGCGGTGCCGTCCAGCTTGGTCAGCACGATGCCGGTGATGTCGACGACCTCTGCGAAGACCCGGGCCTGGACGAGGCCGTTCTGGCCGGTGGTGGCGTCGAGGACGAGCAGCACCTCGTCGAGCGGCGCGTGCTTCTCGACGACGCGCTTGACCTTGCCGAGCTCGTCCATGAGACCGGTCTTGGTGTGCAGCCGGCCGGCGGTGTCGATGAGCACGACGTCGACGCCCATCTCCTTGCCCTCCTTCACCGCGTCGAAGGCGACGGAGGCGGGGTCGCCCGCCTCCGGCCCGCGCACGGTGTAGGCGCCGACCCGCTCGCCCCAGGTCTGCAGCTGGTCGGCGGCGGCGGCCCGGAAGGTGTCGGCGGCACCCAGGACGACGGTGCGTCCGTCGGCCACCAGGACCCGGGCCAGCTTGCCGGTGGTGGTGGTCTTGCCGGTGCCGTTGACGCCGACGACCATCACGATGCCCGGCTTGCGGTCCTCGGGCTCGGTCCTCACGGTACGGTCGACATCGGTGCCGACCAGTTTGAGGAGCTCCTCGCGCAGCAGTCCGCGAAGCTCCGTGGGAGTGCGGGTGCCGAGCACCTTCACGCGCTCGCGCAGGGCATCGACCAGCTCCTGGGTGGGCTGCACACCGACATCGGCGGTGAGCAGCGTGTCCTCGACCTCCTCCCAGGTCTCCTCGTCGAGGTGCTCGCGGGACAGCAGGGTGAGCAGGCCCTTGCCCAGGGCGTTCTGCGAGCGGGAGAGGCGGGCGCGCAGGCGGACCAGGCGTCCCGCCGTGGGCTCCGGGATCTCGATCGCGGGAGCCTCGACCGCTTCGACGGCCGGCGGCTCCTCGACGGCGACGGAGGCCGAGCCGTCGGGGAGATCCACCTCCTCGATCGTCCGGCGCGGTTCGTCGCGCGGCGTCTCGGCCTCTTCGCCGACGTGCGGCTCGGCCGGTGGCGCGGTGATGTCGGGCGCGGCGGGCGGTGGCGGGGGCAGCTGCTTCTTGCGCCGGCTGCCGACGATGAGCCCGCCGAGCACACCGAGCACGACCACGGCGATGACTACAGCAAGGATGACGGTTTCCATAACCCGTCCAGTATCCATCCCTCCCCCGCCACGGCCTTTGCTCCGCCGGATGCGATTTTTTGGAGGTTCCTCCAAGTGGGTGGAGGTGTGGTCATCTGACGCATCGTCAGCTAACCTCCCCCATCGCCGATACCCGAACCGCCCGGTGAAGGGGGCGTCCCATGCCCGTGACGGTCGTTCGTTTCAACCTCGTCGAGCCCGACGCGACCCCAGCCTCGCTCGCCGCCCGCTACCGGGCGGCCGTGGAGATGGCCGCGTACGCCGACGAGCGCGGGATCACCACCGTGCAGACGGAGGAGCACCACGGGGTCGCGAACAACTGGCTGCCCGCGCCGTTCGCCTTCGCGGGCGCGGTGTTCGGGGCGACCCGGAACATCGCGGTCACGGTCTCGGCTGTCATCGGCCCGTTGCACGATCCGCTGCGGCTGGCGGAGGAGATCGCCGTGCTCGATCTGCTGAGCGGCGGCCGGCTGGTCACCGTCGCGGGGATCGGGTACCGGCCCGAGGAGTACGCCCTGTTCGACGTGGACTGGAAGCGGCGCGGAAGGCTCCAGGACGAGCTGCTGGAGACCCTGCTCAAGGCCTGGACCGGGGAGGAGTTCGAGTACCGGGGCCGTACGGTACGGGTCACCCCGCGCCCGTACACCGATCCGCACCCCCTCCTCCTGGTCGGCGGTTCCTCCCGGGCCGCCGCCCGCCGGGCCGCCCGGCTCGGCCTGCCGTTCTTCCCGAGCGCGCACCTGCCGGAGCTGGAGGCGTACTACAAGGAGAAGCTCACCGAGTACGGCACCGAGGGCTGGACGATGATGCCCACGGCCGAGACCCCGCTCCTGCACATCGCCGAGGATCCGGACCGGGCCTGGGCGGAGTACGGGCGGCACTTCCTCCACGAGGCGCGGACGTACGCCTCCTGGCAGTCCGGGGACATCCGCTCGGCGGTGCGGTCGGCGGCCACGACGGTGGACGAGCTGCGCGCGGAGCGCGTGTACCGGATCCTCACCCCCGACGAGTGCGTGACCCAGGGACTGGAAAACCTCGTACTGCACCCACTGGCAGGCGGCATGCCGCTGGAGGAGGGCTGGCGCAGCCTGCGGCTGTTCACGGAGCGGGTGATTCCGGCGCTGCGTGCCTGACCTGCGCGGATACCCGGTGGACCGGCCGGGCGCGCCGGTCCGCCGCCGGGACCATGAACCTCGGAGTGGATCTGGTCGTCGGAGGACCGGACGGGACCGAGGACCCGCCGCGGCTGCTGGAGGAGATACCTGCTGGATACCTGCTGCCGCGTGCCCACCCGGACCTGACCGCCACGACGGCCGGAGCGCATCCGACGGGATCGAGAACTGCCGGACAACATCGAGGCGGCCACCGCGCGCGCCCGGCGGGTCGGCGCGCGCGTCCTCATCCGGTGAGCCGGGCATAGGCAACCGCCGCCCCCGCCCGGGCAGTGGCCGGGCG
>NZ_JBHYKH010000175.1:0-16398 GCF_042741275.1 Streptomyces sp. NPDC058964 | reverse complement strand
CGTCCTCAACCCCTGTATGGTGTGGTAATTCGGCCCCGCCCAACGGACCGCCACGTTGCCGCTCGACCTCTCACCGCGGAACGAGGAGCACCCCACCCTACAGCCTGGGGGAACGCATCAACTCCCCCGAGGAGCACGGCAGCCGGGGCGAGGACGGACACCTCGTCGCCTCCTACCGGGCCAAGCTCCTGGAGGAGATCGACCTCGCGGAGATGAGCTCACTGGCCGCCGCCGAGCGCCGGGCCAGGCTGGAGCGCGTGCTCGGGCACATCATCAGCCGCGAGGGCCCGGTTCTGTCGACGGTGGAGCGCGCCCAGCTGATCCGCCGGGTGGTCGACGAGGCACTCGGCCTCGGCATCCTGGAACCACTCCTGGAGGACGCGTCCATCACGGAGATCATGGTGAACGGCCCCGATGCGATCTTCGTGGAGCGCGGCGGCCGGGTCGAACAGCTCCCCCTCCGCTTCGCCTCCAACGACCAGCTGATGCAGACCATCGAGCGCATCGTGTCGACGGTCAACCGCCGCGTGGACGAGTCCAACCCGATGGTCGACGCCCGCCTCCCCTCCGGCGAGCGCGTCAACGTCATCATCCCGCCGCTCTCGCTCACCGGGCCCACGCTCACCATCCGGCGCTTCCCGCGCTCCTACACCCTTCAGGAGCTGATCGAGTTCGGCTCGCTGGACGAACACATGCTGTTCCTGCTCGCGGGCCTGGTCCAGGCGAAGTTCAACATCATCGTGTCCGGTGCGACCGGCACCGGGAAGACGACCCTGCTCAACGCCCTGTCCGGGCTCATCCCGGCGCACGAGCGCATCATCACCATCGAGGACTCGGCCGAACTCCAGCTCCAGCAGACACACGTCGTCCGCCTGGAGTCACGCCCGCCGAACGTGGAGGGCAAGGGCCAGGTCACCATCCGCGACCTGGTCCGCAACTCCCTGCGCATGCGCCCCGACCGCATCGTGGTCGGTGAGGTCCGCGGCGGAGAGTCCCTCGACATGCTCCAGGCGATGTCGACCGGCCACGACGGCTCCCTCGCCACCGTGCACGCCAACAGCGCCGAGGACGCGCTCACCCGCCTCCAGACGCTCGCCTCGATGTCCGACGTCGAGGTTCCCTTCGTGGCCCTGCACGACCAGATCAACAGCGCCGTCGACGTCCTGGTCCAGCTCACCCGCTTCGCCGACGGCGCCCGCCGCATCACCGAGATCGCGCTGCTCGACAGCCACGGCAGCGAGCCGTACCGGCTGGCGACCGTGGCCCGCTTCGACGCGCAGCCCATGACCCCCGACGGCCGTGTGTACGGAGCCTTCCACTACTTCCCCCTCCCGCGCCGCACCGCCGACCGCCTCTACATGGCGAGCCAGCCCGTACCCCAGGCCTTCGGCGTCGCCCAGTACGCGGACCAGCTCGCCACCCGAGAAGCCAGGTAGGTAGGCCACCCCCATGGATCTCCAGAACCTCGTCACCCTCAGCACCGGCGTCACCCTGCTGACCTGCGTCCTGGCCGTGGCCGGCGTCCACACCTACGCCTCCGGCAGGGCCCAGCGCGCCGCGCTCATCGACCGCCTCTCGTACACCGGCACGATCCCGGAGACCGGCCGCCGGCGGCACTTCCGCGACCTCGACCGCCGGCTGCGCCGCACCCGGTTCGGCCGGAAGCTGGATCTGCGGCTGGCGGCGACAGGCCTGGACGTCACCCCCGGCGAGTTCTTCGTCTGCATGCTCGCGACGGTCGCCGCCCTCTGGCTCGTCGGCCAGGCCGCCCTGGCCCCCTTCTTCGGCCCGCTGGCCGGACTGCTCGGCATCTGGGCGGCCTTCCAGTTCCTCAACTGGCAGCGGCAGAAACGCATCGAGCGTTTCATCAACCAACTCCCGGAACTGGCCCGCATCCTGGCCAACGCCACCCAGGCCGGACTCGCCCTGCGCACCGCGATCGGCATGGCGGCGGAGGAGCTGGAGGCCCCGGCGGGCGAGGAACTCGCCAAGGTGGCCAACCAGCTGTCGGTCGGCCACTCGATGGACGACGCCCTCGGCGAACTCGCCGAACGCCTCCCGTCCCGCGAACTGGTGGTCCTGGTCACGACCCTCGTCCTGTCCAACAAGGCGGGCGGTCAGGTGGTGTCCGCCCTGCGCAACCTGACCGAGACGCTGGAGGAGCGCAAGGAGACCCGGCGCGAGATCCGCACCCAGCTCTCCCAGGTGACCATGACCTCGTACGCCGTCCCCGTCCTCGGCATCGGCGCCCTGTTCCTGATGGACGGCGTCAAGGACGGCGCCCTGGAGCGCATGACCGGCTCACCGGTCGGCCAGGCCTGCGTGATCATCGCGTTCGGGCTGTACGCGATCGGCTTCGTCCTCATCCGCCGCATGAGCCGGATCGACGTCTGAGGGGGTGACGGCATGGACATCGGACTTCTCCTCGCGCTGGTCATGGGCCTGAGCGTCTGGGGCGTCTTCGCCGGGATCCGTATGTACCGGGCGGACACCAAGCTGCCCGGTGACCTGGCGGTGGCCCTGGAAGTGGGGGCGACCCGCACCGGCGCGGTGGACTCCCTCATCGACCGGATGGGCATGCGCTACGCGCCCACCGTCCTGCGGCTGATGGGCCCCAAGCAGGTGGCCAAGTACCGCCGCCGGATCGACCTCGCGGGCAACCCCGGCGGCCTGACCATCGACCGCTACGCGGCCCGCCGCGCGGTCTACGGCGCGCTCGGCGGCGTCGGCTTCCTGGTGATGCTGATGCGCGGCAACTACTTCGTCGCCGTGCTGCTGCTCGCCTTCGGCGCGTTCTGGACGGAGGTCGGCATCTGGGCGGCGATCCGGATCCGCAAGGACGTGATCGAGCGGACGCTGCCCGACTTCCTGGACGTGCTCGCGGTGGTCGTCAGCGCGGGCCTCGGCTTCCGTCAGGCCCTGGACCGCGTGGCGTCCCGGTACGAGGGCCCCTGGGCGGACGAACTCCGCATCACATTGCGCCAGATGGACCTGGGCATGAGCCGCCGCCAGGCGTTCGCCGAGCTGCGCCGCCGCAACGACTCCGAACAGGTGGCGATGTTCGTGACGGCGCTGCAGCAGGGCGAGGAACTGGGCGCCCCGATCGTCGACACCCTCGTCGCCCTGGCCAAGGACATGCGCCGTACGGACGCCCAGAACGCCCGCCGCAAGGCGGCCCGCGCCGTGCCCAGGGCGACGCTGATGATCACCACGTTCATGGTGCCGGCGACCCTGCTGCTGCTGGGTGCCGGTCTGCTGCTGGGTTCCGGGGTGGACTTCGGCTCGATCACGGGGAAGTAGGCGGGGCGGTGACGGTGATGGCGACGACGAGGGAGCGTACGGGGCCGGTCTGGCGCCGCGCGAGGCCATCGCGCACCGCGAACGAGCCGCCGGCCGCCGACGGCACCGCCCAGGAGCCGTCCGCGCCCGTCGGCGGAGTCCGCGTCCCCCTGCCCGACCCCGAGAAGATCCAGATCCGTGCCCTCCAGGCGATGTGCCGGCAGGTCTTCGGCTTCCGCCTGGCCATGATCGCCCTGGCCGCCCCCGCCGCCCTCGTCAACGCGGCACCCGGCCTGGGCGTCCGCCTGGTGGGCGCGGCCGTGGTCGTCACGTTCATGGTCTCGTACGTCCTGTTCCGCGACTGGGAGCGTTTCGGCCCCCTGCTCCTGCGGCACCCCACGCTCCTCGCGGCGGACACCCTCTTCGGGTCCCTGCTCCTCGTCTCGGCGGGCCCCGACACCACCCTCGCCTACGTCAGCGTCTGCACGCCCCTGCTGGCGGGCCTGGTCTACAGCTGGCGGGGCGCGGCCTGCTTCGCCTCGCTCCAGTCCCTGATCCTGCTGCTGGTCCACGCGACGCTCAAGGAGGCCCATCGGGCGGACGTCGCCGAGTCCCTCCTGCTGCCCGGCCTCTGCGTCATCGCGGGCGCGGTGGGCTCGACCCTGCGCAACCTTGTGCTCCGCTTCGGCGCCGCGACGCAGGCCCTGACCACGGTCCAGGCCCGGCTGGCGGTGGCGGAGGCGGTGAGCGCGGAACGGGCCCGGCTGGCCAGGGAGATGCACGACTCGGTCGCGAAGACCCTGTACGGCGTGGCGCTGGCGGCCGACGGACTGGCGGGGTCGGCGGCCGCGGGCGCCCGCATGGACCCGACCCTGATCGGGCAGCAGGCGGAACTGGTGGCCCGCTCGGCCCGCCGGGCGGCCGCGGAGGCCAGGGAACTCCTCACCGACCTCCGCCGCGAGCACGACCCGGCCCACGGCACGGACGTCTTGACGGAAATCGCCGCCCGCACCGCGGACTTCGCGGCCCGGACGGGCCTGTCGGCGGTGTACCGCCGGTCGAGCGACCACCCGCTGCCGCCCGTACCGCCCGCGGTGGCCCGGCAGCTCCTCGCCATCGTCTCGGAGGCGCTGGAGAACGCCCGTCGCCACGCGGCGCCGACGCGCGTGGAGGTGGAGTCGGGAGTCCACGGCGACCTGCTCCGCGTGAGCGTCCGCGACGACGGCCGGGGGCTGCCAGCCGGCACCACCCTCGAACAACTGCGCAGCTCAGGCCACTTCGGCCTGGTCGGCATGGCCGAACGGGCGGCGTCCGTGGGCGCCCGCCTCCACATGGGCGCGGGCCCCCGCACCACGGGCACGGAGATCCTGCTGGAACTCCCGCTGGCCGCCCTGGCACCCCCCACCCACCCGCAGTGTCAAGACGCATGAGAGGAGGCACCCCGATGCCGAGGAACCCCGTCGAGTACCTCCCGCCGGCCACCCCCGTCGCACCGCTCCGGCTCGTGGTCGCCGACGACAACCCCGTGGTCCGCGCGGGCCTCACGGCCCTCCTCTCCGGCCGGGAGGACATCACCGTGGTCGCGGAGGCGGCCAACGGCCGCGAGGCCTGCGAGGCGGCCCTGCGGCACCGCCCCGATGTCGTCCTCCTGGACGTCCGGATGCCCGGCGTGGACGGCATCTCGGCACTCCCGTACCTCGTGCGGCTGGCGCCGGTCATGATGCTCACGTACAGCCACGAGCCGGAGATCGTCCAGGAGGCGGTCCGACTGGGAGCCGGGGGCTATCTGGTCCACGGCGAGTTCGGGGTGGAGCAACTGGTCAGGGCGGTCCGGGACGTCGGCGAGGGAAGGCCGCACTTCACGCCCACGGCGGCCGAGGCGTTGCTGTCCCAGCTCCAGATGCATGCAACTGCACATGCGATCGGTGAACTCCCAGACATATCAACGCCAATTTCTTCACGTAACCTTTCGCAACTGCAACCCAATATGGGACAGTCATTGAGGTCGCGGTTCCAACTCAGCACCAGGGAGGCGGAGATCATGGACCTCATCGCGTCCGGGATGAACAACCAGCAGATCGCCGCCGCCTGCTTCATCAGCGAGAAGACGGTCAAGAACCACATCAACCGCATCTTCGCCAAGCTCCACAGCACCAGCCGGTCGCAGGCGACGGCGAAGTGGTTGGGGGTGGCGTGAAGTGGGGAGTTCCGATTGGGCCCGGGAATGGGCCCTGGGGCCCTCCGGGGGGCGGGGGGACAGCGCATACGTTGCCCGCGTCGGAAGCGAATCCGGAGGGGAACACCATGAGCAACTGGTTCAACACCACCGTCGCGTACCTGCAGGCCCGCGCCGCCCGCAGCGACAGGGGCCAGACCGCGGTGGAGTACCTCGGCATCATCGCGGTGGTCGTGGCGATCGTGCTGGCGATCACGGGTACGAGCATCGGGCAGACGATTTACAACGCCATCACGGACAAGATCAGCGAGGTCACCGGCGGCTGACGCGTTCCCGCAGTTACTGCGACGCAGGGCAGGCCTTCCCCATCTACATCACGGTGGTGGCGGGTCTGCTCTTTCTCGCGTTCGCCTACCTCGCGGTCGGCCAGGCCGCGGCGAATCGGAACGGCGCCCAGACGGCCGCGGACGCCTCAGCCCTGGCGGCGGCCCAGAACACACGTGACCAGCTCGCGGACCAGTGGAAGCTCAACGTGCTCGACCCCACCAAGTGGCAGGACATCTTCGACGGCATCGTGAGCGTCGATCCCTCCTGCTGGCGGGCCTATCAACTGGCCGCCCAGAACGACGCCACGGTTGAGGCCTGCACCCCCACGCGTCCACTGGAGTTCAGCGTGCGCGTCAAGACCTCCAAGGCCGTCGGCGACTCCGTCGTCCCGGGCACGGAGAACGTGCACTCGACGGCCACCGCCAAGGCCGTGATCGAGCCGCTGTGCACGTTCGAACCGCCCGGAGAGGACGCGGGGGACAACGCGCTGCCACAGCTCGCCTGCAAGGACCGCAACTGGGACCTGGACCCGGACGACCTCACCGACCTCCCGGGACCCGAGGACCTCTTCGACGTCCACCTGGCCGACTGACAAGCGAACGACGAGTCAAGAAGGAAGCAGTCATGAGCATTCGGTTCACTGCGAAGGCCCGCGGGGGGCTGGTCTCGCTCACGGTGGCGACCGGTCTGGCCCTCGGCGTGGCCGGATGCGGCGGTGGTGGTGGCGATGACAAGAAGCCGGAGCATTCGGCAGCGGCGTCGAAAGCGGGAAGCTCCCGGCCGAGCGCTCAAGAAGGGCGATCGGGCAAACCCCTGGCCGAAGTGAACGGCCCGAACGGCCTGTTGCTTGACATCACATCGGCCGTTCGGGACAGCGGTGGATTCGTCACGGTGAGCGGCAATCTGAAGAACGACAGCGCCAAGTCGCGTAACCTGCCCGCACAGTTGAGCGGTAACGAGACTGAGATCATCAGGAATGGTCCCTCGTTCGGTGGTGCCACGCTCGTGGACGCCAAGGGGAAGAAGCGCTACTACGTCCTTCGCGACACCGACGGCCGCCCCCTCACCACAACGGGGGTTTCCAGCATCAAGTCCGGTGAGACCGTACCGGTGTTCATGCAGTTTCCGGCGCCGCCCGCCGATACAGGTCAGGTGTCCTTTCAGCTGCCCATGTTCTCCCCTGCCGACATCACGATCTCCGGGTGAGGCCCCGTGACCACGAATCGCCGCCTCGCCCTGACCGCCCTCGTCCTCGCCGCCAACCTCTTGGGCACCACGGCGGCCCACGCCGACGACGCCGACCCCAGCGTCCCCCCCGGCACCGAGGCCTCCGCCGCCGCCCCGGTGAAGATCGACCCAACCGACCCCGACCTGAAGCTCCCCGAGGGGGCCACCCTCGCCGATCCCAAGGTGCTGGACATCAAGTCGGTCGTGGAAGACCAGAGCGGAGACGAACGCCGCGAGGACACCAACGCGGACGTGAAGTTCGCGCTCCAGGCCGAGGTGCTCTTCGGCAAGGACAGCGCCAGGCTGAGCGCGGAGGCGAAGGCCCGGATCGACGCGATCGCCGAGGAGATCAGGAAGCAGAACGCGACCCGGGTCAGGGTCTTCGGCTTCACGGACAACCTGGGCTCGTCCGCCCACGGCGACGTCCTGTCCCGGCAGCGCGCCAACGCCGTACAGGCGGTCCTGGACGCGGACCTGAACGACGCGGGCATCACCTTCGAGGTACGCGGCTACGGCGAGCAGTACCCCATCGCGGACAACTCGACTGAGGCCGGCCGGAAGAAGAACCGACGAGTGGAGGTCTCCTTCCCACGCTCGGAGAGCTGACCTGCAGCAGGTGGTCGGCCTTCCCCGCCGTGGCCACCGCGGCGCCGGGTGCCTGCGTCGGGCTCGGGCTCGGGCTCGGTGTCATGGACCTGAATCGCTGACAGCGGCGACTTCGACGGTGACGCGCACGCCCACCCGCACCCCCCACCCCGCCATGACCCCCGCCTCCGCCTCCAGCACGTGCCGCGACCGCAGCCGGGGCAGGCCGAGGCGGCCCGGCCGCATCGTGCGCACGGCGATGACGGTGAGGTCGCGGTCGAGGTGGGCGACGTCGATGGGTATGCGCATCCGAAAGGTGTGGACGCCGTTGGCGGGGGAGAGCAGGATCGCCCCGTCGACGGCGTCACGGCCCAACAGCCCCTTCGTGCGGGCGCGGTAAGAGGTCGCGATCTCCAGCGGAACGGCAACCACGGACCCGTGGCCGATTCCGTTCCCGTCACCGTGAACCACGAGCTTTCCTCGCCCGTCGCGCCAACGTGCCATTCCTGGGCCACCTCCACTGGAACCGTACTCACGAGCTTGCGCCGAACGCCTGTTGGAGCGGCTGCCGCGGGGCCGCGCGCCTCTCGGCGATTGTCGTGCTTCCGCGAGCCGGGTGAGGAGCGAGCGGTCGGCTTTGACGGCAACCCGTGAGCGCCGGTCCCCGGCCCCACCCGAACCTCCGCCATTTCGCGCCTGCCGTTAAGCAGTTGTCCCTTCCCCCCGCCGCACGCTACGAAGGTCACCATGACTGGACTCGGCGCTGTCTTCCGTCCCCAACTGGCCCCCGAGCGACTCCGGGCGGTGGCCCGGCTCGCGGACGAGGCGGGTCTCGAAGAGCTGTGGCTGTGGGAGGACTGCTTCCGGGAGGGCGGGATCTCGACGGCGGCCGCCGCCCTCGCCTGGACCGAGCGGGTGCGGATCGGTGTCGGTCTGCTGCCCGTGCCGCTGAGGAACGTCGCCATCACCGCGATGGAGACGGCCTCGCTGCACCGGATGTTCCCGGGGCGGGCCGTCCTGGGTGTCGGGCACGGCGTGCAGGACTGGATGGGGCAGGTCGGAGCGCGGGCCGAGTCCCCGCTGACGCTGCTCCGGGAGCACCTGGACGCGCTGCGGGCCCTGCTGCGGGGCGAGCGGCTCACCGTGCGGGGGCGGTACGTCGAGCTGGACGACGTGGCGCTCGACTGGCCACCGCGGGGTGCCGTCGAGGTGCTCGCCGGTGCCACCGGGCCGCGGACGCTGCGCCTCGCCGGGGAGGCGGCCGACGGCACGATCCTCACCGCCTCCACCTCGCCGGACGGCGTGCGGCGGGCACGGCGGCTGATCGACGAGGGGCGGGCGGCCGCCGGGCGCACCGGTCCGCACAAGGTCGTCGTGTATCTGCTCGCCGCCACCGGGGCGGACGCCGCCGGCCGGCTCCGCGCCGAACTTGAGGCCGAGGGGCTGGAGTCGGTCCCGGAGCTCGGCGTCGCCGGAGACGCGGAGGCGGTGGCCGGGGCCGTGCGACGGCTCGCGGACGCCGGGGCCGACACCGTGGTGCTCCAGCCGACGGGGGACGAGCCCGACCTCGAGGGCTTCGTGCGGTTCACCGCCGAGGAGGTCCGGCCCCTCGTGAAGTAGGGGGCCGCGATCGTGGTCGAGGGCCGTTGTCAGTGCCTCCTGCCAGACTCGTCCGGCATGAGGGAGACAGAGCAGACGGAGACAGAGAAGACAGGGACGTGCGACGTACGGCTGCGTGAGGTGACGGAGGGCGACCTCCTGGTGTTCCTGGAGTACGAGCACGACCCGGAAGCGGTCAGGCGGTCCCGGTTCACGCCCCGGCCGCGGGACGCCTTCCTGAGGCACTGGCGGGAGAGGATCCTCGGTGATCCCGGCTGCTTCGCGCGGACGGTCACCGTGGACGGCGAGCCCGCCGGGAACATCGGCTCCTGGTGGGAGGGCGACCAGCGCTACGTCGGCTACTGGTTCGGGCGCGCGTACTGGGGGCGCGGCATCGGCACCACCGCCCTGACCGCCTTCCTCCGGGAGGAGCGCGTCCGGCCCCTGTACGCCGAACCGTTCTCCGGCAACACGGCCTCGGTCCGCCTCCTGGAGAAACACGGCTTCGAGCAGACGGAGAAGATCCGGGACGGAGACGACGGGCACCTCCTGTTCGTACTCCACACGGTCGACGAGCCGGAGGACAAGGACAAGGACAAGGACTAGGGACAAGGACGAGGAGAAGGAGGAGAGGCGCGGGGAGTGGAGGACGGCAGCGCGTCCTGCACATCCCCGAGTACGTGGACGACGCCTCCGCCCGAGCCGTCCGGACCTGCCCGGCCGAGGCCGGCGGGCTCCTCGAAGCGCCGACCGCGCAGACGGCGTACGAGCTCGTCAGTCCGTGTCCACGGCCCGGGGACGGTCGCCGGTGGCCCCGTCGATCAGCTCCCGCACGATGTCCATGTGCCCCGCGTGCCGCGCGGTCTCCGCAATCATGTGGACCAGGACCCAGCGCAGGGAGACCTGGTGCTCCCGCCACGCGGGCCGGCCGAGGTCGTCCAGCGAGCGCCCGTCGATGACCCGGTCGGCGGCGGCGCGTACCCGGCCGTAGAACGCGGTGATCCGTTGCGCCGTCTCACCGGGGCCCGCCGTCATGTCCTCCCCCTTGTACGGGTCGAACCAGAGCGGCTCGGTCTCGCCGCCGAAGGTTTCCGTGAACCAGCCCTGTTCCACCGACGCCAGGTGCTTCACCAGGCCGAGCAGGTTGGTCCCGGACGGGGTCATCGGGCGCCGGAGCTGTTCGTCGTCCAGTCCCTCGAGCTTCCACAGGATCGCGTCCCGGTGCCGCTGGAGACTCGCGTGCAGGGTCTCCTTCTCGTCCCCCTCGTACGGCATGCCCGGAGTTCCTTCGGATGTCGTCATGCCCCGGGAAGCTAGCAGCGCCCACCGACAGCGTCGGCGGACCAGAACGCCCGTGGGCGGCACGCGGGCGGAAATGGCCGGGAACCGACGTTCGGAGCAGAGTGCAAATCCGGCGCTCTACGCATAAGCGAACACTTTGATCGCGCCACACCACGGAATCCCCACAGGGTTTCCACATCGTTATGCCGAGTGGCTCGCGTCAGCCCCCCTCCTCGCGTAAGTTCAGACCAAGGAAATTCGCGTGAGCAAAGCTGCGCGGGCGGCACCGCGCAGTGGAGGGGGCTGCGCGGTGCCGAAATGCACCCGCGGACACGTCAAGGCGCCGTTCGGCCCGAGGTAGCCCGTCGGGGGGACGGGCGACGGCACGCCGATCGGCCCTCAGAGTGCCTCAAATCCCCTTGATCCCTCTGTGTGAGCCCCGTTTCTCCTGGGAATCCGCTGTTAATCGGCCACATGCGTCCCCCGAACGATGGCCCGCACCCCCACCTGGGTGTCGCCGGGCGACTCCGGAGAGTAGTTGTGGCGCGCCGATGCGCGCAGCATCACTTACGAAGGGTTATGGTGGAAACCCCCCCTCGGGCCGGTCCGTCTCCCCCCCACGGACCGGCCCGTTTTTCGTGTCACCGCCGGGCAGCCTCACACCGGGCAGCCTCATATGGGCGCGCACCGCCCCACCCGCGAAACCTCACCCGCCCCGAGCCTGTGCCCCGCCCAGGCCCCGCAGCGGTAGGCTTCGCCGGCAAGGGGACCACCGTACGGAGGGGCTGACAATCACGTGAACCTGCGCGACAAGCTGCGCGGCCTTCTGGTCAGGCTCTACGCACGCCGGGTGGAAGGCCACCTGGACCACGCTCAGGTGCCCAAGCACATCGGCGTCATCATGGACGGCAACCGCCGCTGGGCGAAGGCGGCCGGCTCCAGTACCGTCCACGGCCACCGGGCCGGCGCCGACAAGATCGAGGAGTTCCTCGGCTGGTGCACCGAGACGGACGTCGAGGTCGTGACCCTGTGGCTGCTGTCCACGGACAACTTCGACCGCGCCGAGGAAGAGCTCGTGCCGCTGCTCGGCATCATCGAGGACGTCGTGCGCACCCTCGCCGCCGACGGCCGCTGGCGTGTGCACCACGTCGGCACCCCGGACCTCCTGCCCTCCCAGATGCAGACGGCGCTGAAGGAGGCCGAGGAGGCCACCGCCCACGTCGACGGGATACTGGTCAACGTCGCCATCGGCTACGGCGGCCGCCAGGAGATCGCCGACGCCGTGCGCTCGATGATCCTGGACGCCTCCGAGAAGGGCGCCTCCATGGAGGAGCTCGCCGAGTCCGTCGACGTCGACATGATCGGCCGGCACCTCTACACCGGCGCCCAGCCCGACCCCGACCTGGTGATCCGTACCAGCGGTGAGCAGAGGCTGTCCGGATTCATGCTGTGGCAGACGGCCCACTCCGAGTACTACTTCTGTGAGGTCTTCTGGCCCGCCTTCCGCAAGGTCGACTTCCTGCGCGCCCTGCGTGACTATGCGGCACGCCACCGCCGTTACGGCGGCTGACGTACACCGACCGGAGCGGCTCCTCTCCCGGGGGCCGTCCCGTATACCCCTGTTGGGGCGGAAGTAACGAGGAGTTCACCGGCGTGCCGTCCCATGCATTTGCATGGCAGCGCATGTTCGAGGGCATAAGCCAAGCAGGTCGACACCCGAACCACGGGTGTCGGATCTCAGCGGACGGCTCGGGGCCGTCCGCCCGGGAGGCCCTTTGCACCAGCCCGACCGTGCGGTATCAGCACGGAAGCAGCCGCGGAGGGCCGGTTGTCGGCCCGCCGTAAGCGGGGGCCGTCGACCGGTCCAGCTCCATCTCGTCGCTCCCCGACCTCATCCGAGGGGGTACGTCCTTCCGTGGTGACCAGCACAAAGCGCCACAAGTCAGACCGGCGCACGTATGTTCTCGACACCAGCGTCCTGCTGGCCGACCCGAACGCCCTGACCCGCTTCGACGAGCACGAGGTCGTGCTCCCCATCGTGGTGGTCACGGAACTGGAGGCCAAGAGGCACCATCCCGAGCTCGGCTACTTCGCCCGGCAGGCCCTGCGCCTGCTCGACGACTACCGGGTCCGGCATGGGCGTCTGGATGCCCCCATCCCGATCGGGGACCTCGGCGGAACGATCCGTGTCGAGCTCAACCACTCGGACCCCAGTGTGCTGCCCAGCGGCTACCGCCTGGGGGACAACGACTCCCGCATCCTCGCGGTGGCCCGCAACCTGCAGGCCGAGGGGTACGACGTCACCGTCGTCTCGAAGGACCTCCCGCTCAGGATCAAGGCGTCGTCCGTGGGGCTCCTCGCGGAGGAGTACCGGGCCGAACTCGCCATCACGGACGCCTCCGGCTGGACCGGAATGTCCGAACTGATCCTGTCCGGCGAACAGGTGGACATCCTCTTCGAAGAAGGGCACGTGTACGTCCCGGAGGTCTCGCACCTCCCCGTGCACACGGGCCTGACCATCCAGTCCGAGCGCGGCAAGGCGCTGGGCCGGGTGACGTCCGAGGGCAACGTCCGGCTGGTGCGCGGCGACCGGGAGGCGTTCGGCATCAAGGGCCGCAGTGCGGAGCAGCGGATCGCGCTCGATCTGCTCCTCGACCCGGACGTCGGCATCGTGTCGATGGGCGGCCGGGCCGGCACCGGCAAGTCGGCGCTGGCGCTGTGCGCGGGCCTGGAGGCGGTCCTGGAGCGCCGCCAGCACCAGAAGGTGATGGTCTTCCGTCCGCTGTATGCGGTCGGCGGGCAGGAACTGGGCTATCTGCCCGGCAGCGAGGCCGAGAAGATGAGCCCCTGGGCGCAGGCGGTCTTCGACACCCTCTCCGCGGTCACCAGCCGCGAGGTCATCGAGGAGGTCACCGCGCGCGGGATGCTCGAGGTCCTGCCCCTGACCCACATCCGCGGCCGCTCGCTGCACGACGCCTTCGTGATCGTGGACGAGGCACAGTCGCTCGAACGGAACGTACTTCTGACCGTTCTGTCCCGAATCGGCGCGAATTCACGAGTGGTTCTGACTCACGATGTGGCGCAACGGGACAATCTGCGGGTCGGCCGTTATGACGGCGTCGTCGCCGTGGTGGAGAAGCTGAAGGGGCACCCGCTCTTCGCCCATGTCACCCTGACGCGGTCCGAGAGGTCCCAGATCGCCGCACTTGTGACCGAAATGCTGGAGGACGGCCACATCTGACCCGAGTGTCCAACTTGTGTTGCCTACTCGGCAGTTGGCGCCGTTCGGCAAAGGCCCTGAGCCTAGCCGGGCGGCGCCTTCGTGTGTGGCCGTTTCTCGAAATTCCCGGGTCAAACAAGATGTGAGCTTTCACACGCAACACAGAATTGCCACCCGCTGTGTGGTTACGGCAGAGTCTCACTCCTGTCAGGCCCCGCATACGACACCCCTGTACCCCCAGCGGTACGGAACCACAGAAGCACCACAGCTAACTCCACAGCGACGTCGTATGCCGCCCGAGCACCACGCGGCGCTTCCGTGCAGGGAGTTGCCCACCGGGCCCGTGCCTCCCGTGACCCCGCAGTTGGGAGGCCAGCGTCAGGGGGCACGATTGCGTCCGCCAGGGTCACCGAAGCGGGCGATGCTGGAAGGAAACCGTGTGAGCCGGATTTCGGTCCGGGGATTCGCAGTGGCTTCGGCCACCGCGGTCACCGCCGTCGGAAGCGTCGTCGGAGTTGCCTCGGGCAGCGTCGCGCAGAACAACGACGCCGAGCCGACGGCCGCCGACACCACGCTTCTCGCCGACATACCCGCGGGTCAGCAGGCCCAGGTGCAGACCGCGTCCCTGGCACAGCAGGCCGACGCCCAGGCCATCCAGGCGGACGCGAGCGCCAAGAAGGACGCCGAGGCAGCTGCCCGCAAGGCGGCCGCCGAGAGCGCCGTCGCGAAGAAGGCGGCTGCGGAGAAGGCGGCCAAGGCGGCGAAGGAAGCCAAGGAGCGCGCCGCCGCGAAGAGCGCGGCCAGCCGCGACTCCGCCCGTGACTCCTCCAGCTTCCCCGTCCAGAGCTCGTACACCGTCGCGCAGATCCAGGCCATGGCGCGCCAGATGGTGGCGAGCGGCCAGTTCCAGTGCTTCAGCAACATCGTGGACCACGAGTCCAGCTGGAACTACCGTGCGGTCAACGCCTCCTCCGGCGCCTACGGCCTCTTCCAGGCACTGCCCGGCTCCAAGATGTCGTCCGCCGGCGCCGACTGGCAGACGAACCCGGCCACCCAGATCAAGTGGGGCCTCAACTACATGAACAGCCGGTACGGCAGCCCTTGCGAGGCCTGGACGTTCTGGCAGGCGAACCACTGGTACTGAGCCCACCGGTTCCCTCTCAACCCCGCGCAGCCCCTCCCCGTCCTAGGGGGAGGGGCTTTCGCCCTGTACGGTCGGACGCGAACGGCTCCAGGGGGGAGTGGTGGCGAGCACCCGGGGACGCGGGGGAAGAGGACGGATGATGTCGCGAGTGCCAGGGTGGCTCGGACGACTCGGTGCCGGACTGACCGAGATGGGCGAGCGGTTGGACGAGCGCAGGGCCGAGGTGGAGAAGGAACAGGCCGACACGGGCCCGGCCGCCCCCGACCCGGTCGCCGGCCCGGCTCCGGTCGCCGGCCCGCCGGCGGCGCCCGCCGGTCCCCGGCCCGACCCGGCGCAGGCCGTGCCGTGGGGCGTGCGGGTCGCGGCGGAGGCGGGCTGGCGGCTGCTGGTGCTCGCCGGCACGGTCTGGGTGCTGATGCGGGTCATCAGCGCCGTGCAACTGGTCGTCTTCGCCTTCGTCATCGCCCTGCTGATCACCGCGCTGCTGCAGCCGACGGTGGCCCGGCTGCGGCGCCACGGGGTACCGCGCGGTCCGGCCACCGCGCTCACCGCCATACTCGGCTTCGTCGTGATGGGCCTGATCGGGTGGTTCGTGACCTGGCAGGTCATGGAGAACATCGACACGCTCTCCACCCAGATCCAGAGCGGCATCGACGATCTGCGCAACTGGCTGCTGAAGAGCCCCTTCCACGTCACGGACAAACAGATCAACCAGATCGCCAAGAACCTCCGCGAGGCGATCGGCGCCAACGCCGACCAGATCACGTCCGCGGGCCTGGAGGGCGTACAGGTCATCGTCGAGACCCTGACCGGGATCCTGCTGGTCTTCTTCTCGACGCTGTTCCTGCTCTACGACGGTGAGCGCATCTGGGAGTGGTCGCTGAAGCTGGTGCCCGCGGCGGCCCGGCCGGGCGTGGCCGGTGCCGGCCCGCGCGCCTGGCGCACGCTGACCGCCTACGTCCGCGGCACGGTGCTGGTGGCCCTGATCGACGCCATCTTCATCGGCCTGGGCATCTACGTGCTGGACGTCCCCATGGCCGTGCCGCTGGCCGTCTTCATCTTCCTGTTCTCGTTCATCCCGCTGGTGGGCGCCGTGGCGTCCGGCGCGCTGGCGGTCGTGGTGGCGCTGGTGACGCAGGGTGTCTTCGCGGCGGTCATGACCCTGATCGTGGTGCTGACGGTCCAGCAGATCGAGGGCCACGTCCTGCAGCCGTTCATCCTGGGCCGCGCGGTGCGGGTGCACCCCCTGGCGGTGGTGCTCTCGGTCGCGGCCGGCGGCATGGTGGCCGGCATCGGTGGCGCGGTGGTGGCGGTACCGCTGGTGGCCGTGACGAACACGGTGGTGGGGTACCTGCGGCAGTACTCGATGGAACAGGCCTCGGGCGGGCCGGGACCGGACGCCACGGGTCCGCTCCCCCCGGCCCGTCCGGCGCTCGAGGACGAGGCCGTCCGCGCCGAGGCGGGGTCCGGGGGCGCCGCTCCCGCGGACGCCCGGGAAAGCAGCGAGGGGGCCCCCCCCCCCACGTGTGAGGGGGCCCCCCCCCCGGGGCTGCAAGCGGA
>NZ_JBHYKH010000174.1:7120-16455 GCF_042741275.1 Streptomyces sp. NPDC058964 | reverse complement strand
GCACCCCGCTACGACGTGGGCAAGACCGTCAAACGCCCCGAGACCCTCAAGGCCATCGGTAAACCCGGCAGATCTTGGTAGATAAAGAACAAGCTTACGGCGCGAGCCGTAAGAAGCTACCTCCTTCGGGGGGAAGAGCGTCAAGGCAGTAGCCGTGTCGCCGCGGGCATGCCGGTGATGTGTCCCTTCCTCTGTCCGTCCACGGTAACGGTCACTGATGCGGTCCCCAGCCGGAGACCGTCCGCGCGAAGCGGCCCGATCGCGGGAGCGTCCAGGGGGCTTAGATGCACCACGCCCGAGGGCAGGTCGGGCCGCAGACCCAGCAGCGACGTCAGCAGGTTCACCCCCGCCGCGGCCGCCCAGGCCTGAGGCCGGCAGGCCGCGGGGTAGGGCACCGGACGATCTCCGGGCCGGTGTTGCTCACCGGCGTGCAGTTCCGGAAGCCGGTAGTCGAACGCGGACGCGGCCTCCAGCAGCCCGCCGAGCAGGGAAGCGGCAACGTGGGCGTGGCCGGTTTGCGCCAGCCCGGCGACCACGATGGCCGTGTCGTGGGCCCAGACCGATCCGGTGTGGTAGCCGAGGGGGTTGAAGCCCCGGGCCTCGGCGCTCATGGTCCGCAGCCCCCAGCCGCAGTCCATGTCCGGCAGGCTGAGCCGGTGGGCGACGACCGCGCACTCGTCCGGGGCGAGGATGCCGGTGCCCAGCAGGTGGCCCATGTTGGAGGCCACCCCTTCGACCGGCCGCTTGGCGCCGTCCAGGGCGATCGCCACGAAGGGGCCGTGCCCGTCCTCGACCCAGAATGCCGATCGGAAGCGGTGGGCAAGGCTCAGGGCCCACTCACGCCATTGCTCGGCGCCCGGCCTGCCGAAGGCTTCCAGCAGGTCGGCGCCCGCCAGTGCGGCCTCGTAGGCGTAGCCCTGTACCTCGGCGAGGGCGATCGAGGGTTCGGCGAGGCGGCCCGTGGCGGACTGGACGGCGTCCTCGGAATCCTTCCAGCCCTGGTTGGTCAGTCCGGTGTTCCTGAGTTTCAGGTATTCGACGAACCCGTCGCCGTCGGCGTCCGCGTAGTGGCGCATCCAGTCCAGGGCGCGCTCGGCGGCGGGGACAAGCGCCGCCACCTGGTCCTCGGGCATGCCCCACCGCCAGGCTTCGGCCAGCAGGGTTACGAAGAGGAGGGTGGCGTCGACGGTGCCGTAATAGAGCGGGGGCAGTGTGCTGCTGGCGTCGCGGCGCAGTTCGTGCATGATCTTGCCCGGTTGTTCCTCGGTCGCCGGGTCGTGTGCGGTGCCCTGCCGCCGGGCCAGGGCCCGCAGGGTGCCGGCCGCGAGTTCCGTGCCCAGGGGCAGCATCATGCGGGCCGCCCACAGCGAGTCGCGGCCGAACAGTGTCAGGTACCAGGGCGCGCCCGCGGCGAGAAAGCGGTCCGAGGGGTCACGGGGGTCGGCGAGCAGCAGGGCCGACAGGTCGTCGAGGCTCCGGCCGAGAAGGCGGGACAGACGGGGGTCGGCGCAGGTGACCTGCGGTGACGACCACGGGGGTGGCCCGGGCAACGGTGCGGCCACAGCAGGGGGCCGTGTCCTTGCGGTTTGTGCCGGAGCTTCGAGAGTCAGGCTCGCCGCCCACGACTGCCCGGGCGCCAGTTCGACGTTCCAGGACAGGGCAGGGGCATGGCCGGGTTCGGACTGGTGCGGCGCGGGGATTGCGGTCAGGGTGACAGCCTGCTGCCCGGCGGCCTTCCAGGTGAGTCCCGAGCCGGAGACCGTCGCGGGCAGCGCTGCCCGGGGGCGGCCCGCCTTCACCTCGGACATGTCGGACAGGTCGCAGGCGGCCTCGAGGCGCAGGGTCAGGGTGGTGTGACGACGGGCATGGTTGGTCACTGTGATGCGTTCGCAGTCCCGCCCGGCTGCGCGCACTCGTTCCACGAGGACCGTGGGATCGGGGGTGAGGTCCGCGTCTTGCCGGTGGACCGCAAGGAACCGTGTATGCCGCGCGTCACGGCTGTGGGCGGCCACGGGCTCGGGTTCCCTGCCGCCCACGGTGAGCACCAGGCGGCTGAGCAGTCGGGTGTCGGATGCGTAGAAGCCTTCAGCCGCCTTGCTGATCTGGCCGTCGGGAGAGGACAGCACGAGGGTCGGGGCGTCCAGGTTGATGACCGCGTCGTGGATGAACGGCTGGGGTGTCCAGTCCTTCACTGTGACTCCTTCGAAGGTGGGGGCTGCCTGTGCGACCCCTGGGGGGATGTGACGGTGCCGCAGGTCGCGCGGCGGAGCGGGGGATGTCGGCGACCCGGGTGTGGCAGTGCGTTGGCCGGGTGCGCAGCCCGTGCTGCAAAAGGGACAGGAAGTCGCGGGCCGGCCGTCGTCAGGAGCCGGTGCCTGCAAGGGTCCGCACGATGTCCGGCAGGTCGTTGAGTAAGCCGTTCGGGTCACAGTTCTTTGTCACCGCCCAGCCGATGAGCGACTTCAGCTTCATCAGCACGGGTCTCCAGGAGCGCTTGCCGGCGCGCAGAACCGGGCGCTCGGCAATTGGCCGAGGCAGACCTGCAGCGGTTTTCGGGCCCTGCCCGCGCTCATCGCTCCTGCCGCGGTGGCGGCCACCAGGAGCGTGTCGTGACGGTCGGCGAACGCCTGCACATGCGCGTCCTGGTACACGGATTTGAGGAACGTCCCGACTTGCCGGCGGTGCCCGTTCTGTTTGGGTGCCATCATCCAGTCCGTGACACCGGTGACCGCGCGGGACGGTCCGGTGCGGCCCGGCACGGGCGCCACGGCCAAACGGATGCCGCTGCTTCCGGCTCGCCGCATCAGCGACGGGTCGCCGTCGGGAATGCCCGTCTCGCCGCGAGTGAGCGAGTCGTAGGCTTCCTGACGGTCGGTGCCGACCGGGTCGGGTCCGCTGAGCACCGGACGCACGAGTTGGTGCCCGATCCAGTCGAGGGTGCGGAGGTTCTCCGGTGAGTCGAAGGCGTACCGGCCGGCTTCGTCGGTGCAGCCTTCGCCTCCGCTGAGCAGCCAGTCGAGGGTCTCCGGCGGGAACTCCCCGGCGCCCGGCGGCAGCCCGCAGGGTACCGGCACCCCACACGCTTGAACCGGTCGGCGTCGGCGGCGAGCTGCGCCCAGGTGCGCGGGGGCGCGGGCATGCCCTCCCGCTCGAACAGGTCCTTGTTGTAGATGAGCGTCCTCGTGCCGGCGGCGAAGGGCATGCCGTACTGCTCTCCGTCGATCGTGCCCCCGTCGGCGAGGGCCGGCAGGAACGACGCCTGTCTGCGGATCGACAGCAGCTCCTCGACCGGGTAGAGGCGTCCCTGCGCCGCGCAGTCGCTGAACGACCCCGCCTGCGCGATGCCCGCGGCACGACCTTGCCGCACCAGGGAGGCCGCCTTCCTGTCGGCCTCGCTCCCGCCGCACAGGCCGATCCGCAGCCGGATCCAGGGGTTGCTCGTCCCGGAACGGGGCGGCCAGGCCGTCCCAGTAACGGCGAGTGCCCTCCCCGGGCCGGTCTGCGCAGTCCGTGGCAATCAGATGGAGGGTGACCACCTTGCCCCCGCCCGCCGGGGTGCCGCATGCGGGTACCGCGAACGCCACCAGGGTGGCGGCAGTCGCCGCGGCCGTCCTCGTGCGCAGTCGCCCTGTGCGTACGTCGGTGATGCTTTGTGTCATACAGGTTCTCTCCCTCCCCGGCCGACCCAGGCTTCCCGATGGCCGGCTGAGGCGGCTTGGTGTGGTCCGGACGGCTTGTGGCGGTGGCTCGTCCGGGGCGGACCGCGTTGTCGGCCCACCCCGGAGCCCTGGTTGGTGACTGTCAGGGGGCCACACCCGTCCGCCGGGCGTGCATCCGGTCCGTCCCGGGACCGGTACCGCCCTGTCCGTGAGCCCGCCACGCCTCGAACTTGTGCCGGCGGATCAGCCCTTGACCGCTCCTGCGGTCAGTCCCGCGACGATGCGGCGCTGCAGGACGAGCACGAGCACGATCAATGGGATCGCCACGATCACGCCCGCGGCCATCTGTGTGCCGAAGGGCTGCTGGTACTGCGAACTGCCGGTGAATTTGGCGATGGCCACCGTCACCGGCTGGGAGGCGAGTGTGAGCGACATCGCGCTGGCGATGAGGTACTCGTTCCACACCGCGATGAACACCAGGAGTGCACTGGTGAAGACCCCGGGTGCGGCGAGCGGCAGCAGGATCTTGCGGAACGCCTGGGCTTGTGTGCAGCCGTCGATCATCGCTGACTCCTCCAGATCCCAGGGTAGTTCGCGCAGGAAACTGGTGAGGGTCCAGATCGCGAGGGGCAGTGCGAAGCTGATGTCCGGGACGATCATGGCCTGGTATTGGTCGATCCATCCCCAGTTGCTGAAGAGCTGGAAGACAGGGGTCAGCAGGGCGACACCGGGGAACATCGAGGCCGCCAGGACGGTCGCCAGTGCCGCCCGCTTGGCGCGGAATGCCAGTCGTACGAAGGTGTACGCGGACAGCACACCGATCAGCATGACCAGGACGGTGGTGGTACCCGCCACGACGGCGCTGTTGCGCAGGGCGTAGAGGAAGTTGTTCCGCCCGCTGAAGACGGCCCGGTAGTTGGCCAGGGTCGGGGATTTCGGCCAGAGGTCGTTGTTGAAGATGTCGTTCGGCCCCTTCAGGCTGGAGACCAGCATCCAGTAGAAGGGGGCGAGGCAGAACAGGACGATGACGGCCACGCTGAGGGCCAGACCGGTCTTGCCGAGCCTGCGCCGGGCGGCGGGCGTCAGTCCCCGCCGCCGGGCCGGTGCGGGACCTGAGTGTTCCCGCCCGGGTGCCCGCCGGCGGTTTCCCAGGGTGGATACGGGCCCAGGGTGCGCTGTGGTGGGCATTCAGGACTCCTTGCCTTCCTCGGTCGGCATCAGACTGCTGCCGAGGAACCGTACGAACAGCAGCGCGACCACGAAGATCAGCAGGAAGGTCAGCGTGGACAGGGCGGAACCGTAGCCGAACTTGGTCTGTTCGACGGACGCCTGCACGACGAGCATCGACAGGGTGGTGGTGCCGTTCGACCCGCCGGTCAGGATCTGCGGCAGGTCGTAGATGCGCAGCACGTCCAGCAGGCGGAACAGCACGGCGACCATGAGCGCGGGCATCAGCAGGGGCAGGGTAATGCTGCGGAAGCGGCGCCAGGCGCCCGCGCCGTCCACGCGGGCGGCCTCGTGCAGTTCCTCGGGGATCAGCTGGAGCCCGGCGAGGACCAGCAGCGCGAGGAAGGGCGCCGTCTTCCATGTGTCGGCGATGACCACCGCCCACCGGGCCGGCCACTGACTGCCCGTCCACAGCACGGTCTTGCCGAGCAGGTCGTTGACGATGCCGTCGGGCTGGAGCATCCACCGCCACAGCACACTGGTGAGCGCGGTGGGGATGGCCCAGGGGACCAGCACGCTGGCGCGTACCAGTCCCCGGCCGCGGAAAGCGCGGTGCATGACCATGGCCATGGCCGTGCCGATGAGGACTTCCAGCACAAGAGTGAAGACCGAGAACTGGACGGTGACCTGGACGGCCGACCAGAAGTCGGCCGACGCGTCTCCCGTGAGCGCCCTGCGGTAGTTGCCGAGCCCGATGAACTCGGGTTTCCCGCCGATGGTGTCGCTGAACAGGGAGAGGTACACGGCCTTGACGAGGGGGTAGCCGATCACACCTGCGAGCAGGAGCATCGCAGGGGCGATCAGCCACCAGGCCAGCCGTGCCTCACGGCGGCGGCGGCCTTGGTGTGCCGGGGGCGGCGGCGCCGGTTCGGCGCGTGGATGGACTGCGGTGGACACGGGTGCCTCCTGAGGTCGGTGCGCGGCCGGCGGTCAGCTGTCGCTGCCGACCTGCTTCAGTTCCTTGGCGAGGTCGTGGAGTGCCTCTGCTGAGCTCTTGCGGCCCTGCAGCGCCTCGTAGATCTCGCGCTGGATGTGGAGGCTGGCGTCGTTGTAGGCGGGGACCTGCGGCCGGGGACGGGCGTTGAGCAGGCTCTGGCGCAGTGCGGGCAGGTAGGGGAAGCTCTGGGAGAGCTTCCTGTCCGTGTACAGCTCGGTCAGCACCGGCGCGTTGGAGAGGTCCTCGACCTCGACGCGCTGCACCTCGGGGCTCTCCATGAAGGCCATGAAGTCGAGCACGGACTTCGGGTGCTTGGAGTAGGTGCTGAGAGCGAGGTTGGCGCCGCCCAGCGTGGAGGCTCCGGTGCCGTCGGCGCCGGGCAGCGACGTGACTCCGACCTTGCCCGCGATGGTCGTGTCGGAGCCCTTGGTGTTCGCAAGGCTGTAGACGTAGGGCCAGTTGCGCAGGAACAGCAGGTCACCCTTCTGGAAGGATCGGCGGCCGTCCTCTTCCTTGTAGGTGATGGCCTTCTTGGGGATGTAGCCCTGGCGGAAGCCGTTGATGAGGAAGTCGATGCCCTTCTTGGCCTGCGCGCTGTCGACCGTGACCGAGCCGTCGGGGCCGTAGACGGATCCTCCGGCGGAGTTGATCGCCTCGCTGGCGTTGACGGTCAGTCCTTCGTACTGGGCGAACTGGCCCGCGTAGCAGTCCATGTGGTGCTTCTTGGCGATGCCGCAGTCACCGACGAGGTCCTTCCAGGTGGTCGGCGCCTTGCCGACCAGGTCCTTGCGGTAGAAGAGGAGTGCTCCGGCCGAGGCCATCGGCGCCCCGTAGAGGTCCCCCTTGTACCTGGCGGTCTGGACGGCCGCCGGGAGCATGTCCGCCACGGGCAGTGAGCCGGCCTGGAGCTTGCGCACCCATCCGCGGGCGGCGAACTCGGACGTCCAGACGACGTCCATGGCGACCGCGTCGAAGCGATCGCTGCGGGCCTGGAAGTTCTGCACCAGGGTGGAGCGCTGCTCGTCGGCGGACTCGGGCAGCTCGATCAGCGTGACCTTCTCGTCGGGGTGCTGCTTGTTCCACACGTCGAGGATCTTCGACTGCAGTTTGCCCGTGGTGTCCTTGCCCATGGCGAGGGTGAAGGGTCCGCGGCCGTCGGTGTTCTTGCCCGCGGCGCCGTCCGGGGTCGATCCGGCGCAGGCGGTGGCCGCCAGCAGGGCGGTGCACGTGAAGGCGGCGGCGGCTGCGGCTCTGGCGTTTCTCATTACTGCTCCTTCGTGGTGGTGACACGGCCGGCGACCGGTCACGGGGGCCGCGGCCCAGGCAGGGCCGGCAGATATGAACGTTCAAACGTGTGGGCGTGAAGAACGAGGGCCACTTTGTGGCTGCTCGGGTCACGGACGTCGGGTGCGGGGCCATTGGCGTGTTCCGGCCGATGGCATGTCTTTGCGGTCGTCCCTATCGCTCACCTGCAGCGGGCCGGCCGGCTGTGCGGGGGCCCGCAGTCCTGCCCTTCCGGACGGCCGCCGTGCGGCCGCGAAGGAGCACGGCTCATTCCCGCGCAGGGCCCGGGGCGGTCCCAGAACCCAGCCGGACGGGCTCCCGGTCGAGAAGCCACCAGGCGGCGCTGTTGGCGGCCAGCTTCCCCTCGTCGCAGGGCGTACTGGACAGCACCGGTTGACCGGGCGCGGGAGCGGCGACAGGTGAGTTCGAGAAGTTCACGGCGCACAGGAAGCCGTTGCCGCGGGTGAAGACGATGGTCTCCGGCGGCCCGGCCAGCCAGCGCAGCTCCGGGTCGCGCAACGGGGCAAGACTGCGGCGCAGTTGCAGGGCCTCGCGGTAGAGGTGCCAGCTCGACCCGCCGTCGCGCCGCCTGCTCTCCACCGAGTACGAGGCGAACCAGTCCGGCTGGGGCAGCCAGGTGTCGGCACCCGCTGCCCCGGAGAACCCGAAGGGTGCCTGGGTTCCCGACCAGGGCAGCGGTACCCGGCATCCGTCCCGGCCTCTCTGCGGGTCACCGGTGGCGGTCACGATCGGGTCGGTCAGGACGTGCCGCGGCAGACCGGTGACCTCGGGCAGCCCGAGCTCCTCGCCCTGGTAGAGGTAGGCGCTGCCGGGCAGGGCCAGCATCATCAGCGCTGCCGCGCGGGCCCTCGCCGCCCCACGATCCAGGTCCGGTATGTCGCCGAGGCCCAGCGAGCGGCTGTACCGGGTGACGCTGCGCTGCTGGTCGTGGTTGTTCAGCACCCAGGTGACCGGAGCACCCGTGGAGGCGATGTCCCGCAGCGCGGCATCGATCCGCAGGGCGAAGGCGTCGGCGTCCCAGGGAGCGTGGAGCAGATCGAAGTAGAACGCCTGATGGAGTTCGTCCGGGCGCAGGTAGAGGGCCTGGTCGGCCGGGGTCGGCACGGCTACCTCCCCGACGAGGACGCGCTCTGCGCCGTCCACGGCGGCGTATGAGTCGCACAGGGCGCGCCAGCGGCGCCACACGCCGTGGACTTCCGGCTGGTTCCAGGCCAGCGGGTTCACGGCGTCCCTGGCGGCCTCGTCGGCGTTCGGGTCAGGGGAGTCCGGCAGTCCCGGGTGCTTGTAGAGGCCGACCGCGACGTCGATGCGGAAGCCGTCGACACCCCGGTCCAACCAGAACCGCAGGACGTCGTCGAAGTGTTCCCCCACTTCGGGGTTGCGCCAGTCGAGGTCGGGCTGATGGGGGGTGAACAGGTGCAGATACCACTGTCCGGGCCGTCCGTCGGGCTCTCGTACGCGCGTCCAAGCGGGTCCGCCGAACATCGCGCGCCAGTTGTTGGGCGGCAGTTCCCCGTTGTGCCCGCGGCCGTCCGCGAAATGGAACCGGTTCCGGGCCGCGCTGCCCCGAGCCGACCGCAGGGCTTCCTGGAACCATGGGTGCTGGGCGGAGCAGTGGTTGGGCACGACGTCCACGAGGACCTTCAGACCGAGGCGGTGCGCGTCGTCCACCAGCCGGTCGAACTCGTCGAGGTCGCCGAAGAGCGGGTCGATCGCACGGTAGTCAGCCACGTCGTAGCCGTGGTCGTACTGAGGGGAGGGGAAACAGGGGCTGAGCCACACGCCGTCGACGCCCAGGGCGGCCAGATAGGACAGGCCACTCCTGGCACCGCGCAGGTCTCCGACGCCGTCGCCGTTCCCGTCACGAAAACTGCGCAAGTAGACCTGGTACATCACGGCATCGCGCCACCACGGCGCGCGGGGGATGACCATCGGACAGTGACCTTTCGGGCAGCCGGCATCAGCCGGCGGACATGGGGCCCCTGGGACTCGGAGGCTCCGGCGGGACGGCAGGCGGGAGCCACTCCGCAGAGCTGGCTCGGTCGAGGGGGGTGGCTTACGTCCTGTCGCGGGCGTCCCTCCCGACCGGCGGGCGACCGAAACCCCACAGCGCCGGCCCCCGGCCCGCCCGGGGGGCGGCGGCGCGGGCCGCGGTGGCGAAGCCGCTTCGCTACAACAGCGCCGCACTGCTGTGCGCGGTGTCGGGC
>NZ_JBHYKH010000174.1:0-7110 GCF_042741275.1 Streptomyces sp. NPDC058964 | reverse complement strand
GGGGGGGCGACACCCCCCAGTGGGGGCTCGTGCGGGGGGGTTGTTATACGGCGTGGGGGGGGGGCCCGACTGTCGGGGGGCACGACCGTACCCGAACTGCGCGGGCCCCGGACCGGCCGGAGGGACGGCGGCGGGGCGACTGTGGAAGACCCGGCACGGCACGCAGGGCACCGCGCGCGGGGCTTCCGTGCGCAGAGTCAGCCGTCTCCGGTGGGAAGCGGCTTGACCGTTTCGAGTAATTTGATCGTTCATATGAACGTTCAAATCGGCGGGCTGGGCAAACGAAAGCACCGAGCCATGTGCCTGTCAACCCGTCCTGCACGAACTTTGCGGGGAACGCTCACGGCCGCCGCACGCCCGCCGAACGAACCCGGCACCCCGAAGAGCTGAACGCCTCCGCCGCAGGAGCAGCGGTGGAGTGCGCGACGGCCGTAACCCCTTGACCCCCGCTGCGGCCGCCCGGCCCCGGCCGTTGACGCACCCGGTCCGCTGTGTCACCGTTGAGGAGTCATGTTTGAACGATCAAATGCGGCGCGTACCTTCCGCGCACAGGCACCGTGACCGCCCACCGGCCCACCCCGGGAACGCTCACAATCACCGAGGTGGCACGCGTCGCCCAGGTGTCCCGTCAGACGGTTTCCAACGCCTTGAACGCCCCTGAGCGGGTACGTGAGGACACTCTGAAAAGGGTCCTGGCGGTCATCGACGAGCTGGGATACCGGCCGAACCGGATGGCCCGGTCACTGCGCACCCACCACACCCGCCAGATCGGCTACCGCCTCGACCCGGACCGCTCCGACACCGCAAGCGTCCTGCAGGACCGCTTCCTGCACGCCCTCACCAGCGCGGCCGAGGCCGACGGCTATCTCCTGCTGCTGCTCAGCGCCAGCCACACCAGCGACGAACTCAGCCGCTACAACAACGTCCTGCGGACCAACAGCGTGGACGCCTTCGTCCTGTCCGGCATCGACCCCGGGGACCCCAGGCCCGGCTGGCTCGCCGAGCGAGGCGCTCCCTTCGCCTGCTTCGGCACCCCCGACGACACTCTTCCCGACCTGCTCACGGTGGACGTCGACGGGGCCCGTGGCACCGAGATGGCCGTGGACCACCTCGTCGCACGCGGCCACCGCCACATCGCCTTCCTCGGCTGGCCCCGTACCTCCGGACCCAGCGAGGCCCGCAGGCACGGCTGGCAACGCGCCCTGCACAAGCACGGCCTGGCACCCGCCTCTTTCGCACGGGCGCTCGACACCATCTCGGACAGCACCCGAGCCGCCCTCGCACTGCTCGACCACACCTCGAGGCCGACGGCGGTGGTTGCCGCCAGCGACACCTTGGCCATGGGTTGCTACGCTGCCGCCCGGCAGCGAGGTCTCGAGATCGGCCGTGACCTGGCAGTCACCGGCTTCGACGACTCGCCCATCACAGCAATCGTCACTCCGTCGCTGACAAGCGTCCGTCAACCGCTCGACGAGGTCGCACAGACCATCATGCGACTGCTCGTCAGCCGCCTCGAGGGACGAATGCCCGACAGCCCCCGGGTGGTGCTGGAGCCCTCACTCGTCCCACGCGACAGCACCTGACCCTTCCTAAGGACTGAGCGGGAGTGAGTCCTGCTGTCAGAACCCATGCTGAGCCGAACGCCCCGAACGGTTTTGGGCGTTCGGGTTGCCCGCGCTGGCTCCGCGGCCGGGCGGCACGCATCGTGTGCGTGGTCGGGGGATGCGGGGGCGGGGTCCATCACGCCCAAGAGCATGCCGGTAGGCCTGGACGGTCCGATGCCCACGACGACCGGAGCGCTCGGCGCCCGTCGCCCCCACCTGCCAGGCCGTCAAACCGCATAACCCGGACCCATGGATCCGACAGGAGAGGCCCCGGTTACGCTGTCACTCGCCGCAGAAAAGCCGGTGTCCACTCCCGGGGACCAGCCTCAACGGCATGGCGCACCGCCGCCTGCCCCAGCTGATCCACCACAGTCATACCGTCCCTCCTCGCCCGGCTTGACAAAACGCATGGGGCACTCCCCCACGTTGCCCGGGCGCAGGTGCACGGCGAGCATCTCACGAGTGTGTCAGGCTGGAGACACCTCCGCTGCTGTCACATGACCTCCGGTCCGCGGCCAGGCTACCGCCTCGTGAATGACTCAGGTCGATCACATGTACCCGGGGTTCCGAACGTCTCCACCCCTAGGGGGCCATCATGAGCACCCAAAGTCAGAAGGTCGCAGTCATCACTGGCGCCTCGCAGGGCATCGGAGCCGGGCTGGCCGTCGCCTACCGCAAGCTTGGCTACGCCGTCGTCGCCACCTCACGCACCATCGCAGCCTCGCAGGATCCCGGCATCCTCACCGTCCAGGGCGACATCGCCGACCGCGCCACCGTGGAACGGATCATCACGGCGGGCCTCGAACGGTTCGGCCGCATCGACACGCTGGTCAACAACGCCGGGATCTTCATCTCCAACGCGTTCACCGACTTCACCGAGGAGGAGTACGACACCGTAGTCGGCGTGAACCTGACCGGTTTCTTCCGGATCACCCAGCTCGCGATCAAGCAGATGCTGACCCAGGGCGGCGGTCACGTCGTGCAGATCACCAGCACCCTGGCCGACCAGGCCAACTCCAACGTGAACTCCGTACTCGCGGCACTGACCAAGGGCGGTATGCAGTCCGCCACCAGAGCCCTCGCCATCGAGTACGCAACCCGCGGCATCCGCAGCAACGCCGTCGCCCTGGGCACCATCAAGACCCCCATGACCGCGGGATACTGGGACGAGCTCGCCGCCCTGCATCCGGTGGGCCGCCTCGGCGAGGTGAGCGATGTCGTCGACGCGGTGGTTTACCTCGAGAACGCCCCGTTCGTCACCGGCGAGATCCTGCACGTCGACGGCGGCCAGATCGCCGGCCACTGAGCCGAAGACGGGCCTGTCAGCCCCCTCCCATCCGCCTGACCCACGTCCGGTTCGGATGGTCACAAAGCATCCCAGCGCTCGAGGGTCGGAGCGGTTCGAATAGACGCCGATATGCAGACGACCGATCTATCTTTGAAAGTGAGAACACACCCATGGATCTGAAGCTCGAAGTCTTCGTACTGCCCGTCTCCGACGTCGACCGGGCCAGGGAGTTCTACAAGAAGGCGGGATTCCGCCTGGACCTCGACAAGACCGCCAGCGAGGACTGGCGAGGTGTGCAGTTCACGCCGCCCGGCTCCGAGTGCTCGATCATCTTCGGCAAGGGAGTCACCTCCGCCGCGCCCGGCTCGGCCCAGGGCATATACCTGGTCGTCTCCGACATCGAGCAGGCACGCGCGGAGCTCGTCGAGCGCGGCATCGAGGTCAGTGAGATCTTCCACGACGCGGACTTCTTCTACCACGGCCACGAGGGAGGAGAAGTCATCCACGGACTCGATGGGCAGCAACGACTCGCCGGCCCTCAACCCGAGCGCGCCTCCTACGGCTCCTTCGCCACCTTCAGCGACCCGGACGGCAACGGCTGGGTACTCCAGGAGATCACCGAGCGACTCCCCGGACGCTGACTCCTGCAAGGTTCCCAATGACGACACGGCCTCGGCCAAGCGCCCGCCTCCGGACCCGCGGATCTGCGCGACCCAGTACTCCAGCTGTAGATCGTGATGTGTGCCATCGCCTTGGGGCTGTTTGCCGCTGATGGAAACTCAGGTGGCATCGGCACGCGGTCCGGGTAGAGTCGCGCCGTGCCCGAGCTGAAGCAGCTGGATGCTGGCCATGCCCCGGCGGTCCTGGCCTTCGAGCTGGCGAACCGCGCCTACTTCGCTGCCTCGATCTCCGACCGGGGCGACGAGTTCTACGACCAGTTCGCCGACCGGCACAGCGCTATGCTTGCCGAGCAAGAGGCTGGCGGCTGCGCCTTCTATGTGCTGGTCGCCACGGACGGCTCGGTTCTGGGCCGGTTCAACCTGTACGACTTCAAGGACGGCACTGCCAACCTCGGCTACCGGGTCGCGCAGCACGTCGCCGGCCGCGGCGTTGCGACCGCGACCGTCCGGGAGTTGTGCCAGTTGGCAGCGGCACGGCACGGGCTGCGCGCACTGCGCGCAGCCACCTCCCACGCCAATGCCGCATCCCAGAGGGTGCTGACCAAGGCCGGGTTCGTCCCGGTCGGCCCGGCAGACCCGGCCGACCTCGGCGGTAAGCCGGGCACCTGGTATCAGCGCGACCTGGCACTCCAGCCATAGACCCCGATCTTGCCGGTGGACCGGCTGCGGATGGCTGCGGCCACCGTCGATACCGCCTGCCGTGTCGGCTTCTGGGCCAACTCCCTGGCCACAGATGCGGCGTGGGACGGCATCCGTTCCCTCACCCATCAGTCCCTCCTCACGAAGCTGGGCGACTGGCGTCAGCCACTGCCACGCCCCGTGCGCCCGCCTACGGGTGACCATTGAGCACGTGAGGCCGCTTGGGTGAACGCAGTCGGCAGCCGTACACACGAAATCGCGGGAAGGTCGTGGCTGCGTTCGGATGAGCGCCGGCAGGTAGGCCGTCGTGCACCGCCTGAGACTTCGGCAGCCCCCTCTCGGGGTGTAACTCAAGCAGCGTTCGAATTCGCGGTGCGCCCTTGGTGCCTCCCGAAGCCGGGTTCCGGCTCAGCTTCTGCGCTCTGTGTCTGTGGGTAACCGCTCAGATCTCGAAAAGGGCTTCCTCTTGTGGCGGCACTGGAGGGTCGAGGACCTCGCGAAGTCGGGTGATGTCATGGCGCCATTTGGAGCCTTTTGCAGCTTCGGCCCACAGCTCGGCGAGCTCAGACAGCTCGGAGACCACTTGGTCCAAGGCATCGACGGCGAGTGTTCGAAGGTCTGCGGACAGCCCCGGCAACGCCTCTGACGGGCCGTAGTTCAAACACGCCGGCTCGCCGTCAGGGTGCTGGGCAACGACCAGCGCGGCTGCGGCCACTGCTCGCTCGCCATCGGAGGAATCCAGGTAGTCCGTTGAGTCGGCGGTGCGTTTGAGTGCGCTTCGGATCATGGATTCGCGTTCTTCCAATGCCGCCTCGTCCAGGTCACCCCCGAAGTCGGCGGCGGTGTCGTTGTCGAAGGGGCCGATGTCCCAGGTGCCCATGTCTCTCCTCACGTGGCCGTCCTGGGGATCGTCGCACTGGCCACCGACAGCGAGGTCAGGAGGCAAGCAGTGCCCGCTTGCGCAGGAGTTTGAAGCCGGCCCGTCCGTACATCTGTCGCGTGATCATTTTGATGCGGGTCCCGACGACGTTCGCAATACGGGCGCCGGCCCGGCCGGCCATAGCGAGACCTACCTCGGCCAAGGTCGAACGCAGCCGCTCAATCTACCGAGCATGACGGCGGGTCAGTGCGAGGGTCTGCTCAACGAAGGTCTGCCGTCCGCAGGAGGCGTCCGTACGGCTGAACCGCCGAGGCCGTAGGGTTCTGCCTCGTGCACCAGCTTGAGATTTCCGACCTGATCACGGCTGTGGATCCACACAGCGGCCACCGGCTCCCGGTCCGGCGTGCCGAGGTGATCCAGGTGCTCCGCGAGAGCGGAGACGAGCGCGCGGCCCGGATCGTTGCCGGGCTGCCCGCGGACCAGCACGGCGTACTCGACCCGCACGCCGTGGACCGCCTGCTCATCAGCGTGCACACCGAGCTCCAGCGCCTGAGCGAGGAGCTACGGATCGGCGAACGCCTGGTCCACCTGCTCGGTCCCCTCTTCACCGCGATCCGTTCGACTACCGGGCAGGGGCCGTACCGCCTGGTGGACGTCGGTTGCGGCCTGGGCTACCTGGTCCGCTGGCTGGCGGCTACCAACGCCCTCGGCGCGGACGTCGATCTGGTCGGGGTGGACCTCGACGCCACGCTGGTCTGCGAAGCAGCCCGCCTTGCCCACGCAGAGGGCCTCAAATGCCGCTTCGTCCGGGGAAATGCCTTCGCCTTGCCGGAGGCCGCGACCGTCTACGTCTCCACTGGCGTGCTGCACCATTTCCGTGGGCCTGCTCTGGCCGAGTTCTTCCAGGCCCAGGCCGCCTCGCCGGCGTACGCCTTCTGCCACTTCGACATCGCCGCAACCCGTCTCGCACCCATCGGCGCCTGGATCTTCCATCGTGCCCGCATGCGGAACCCGCTCGGCCGCCACGACGGCGTCGTCTCCGCGCTGCGCGCGCACAGCGACGAAACACTGCTGCGCGCCGCTGCGGTGCCCGGCATCCGCGCACTGCTCTACGAGCCACGCGGCGCGGTGAACCCGTTCTGCACCACGTTGCGCCCGATCATCGGGGTGCGCCCGCACCTTGAGGCGCCGCTTCGCCGAGCCCTCGGGCGGAACGCACGCCGCATGGTCGGCCCGGAACACCTTGCCGAGGCCCCCCGATGACGCCCGCCATACCGCTTGGACTCCTCGGTCTGGTCGACGCAGCGTTCAGCGGTTTTCGCGCCTATGCCGGCAGCGACGCCCGCATCCGTAAACAGCGGGCCACTGCCCGAGCCGCCCTGCGTGGGCTTGCTGTCGGGGCCGTCCTGCTGCTCGCCCCCACGCTGACCGCCACCCTCCTGCTGCTGACCGCAGGCGACCGGGCGAGGGCCTACGACACTCTGACTGCCGGCGGACTGGGCTACCTGCTCCCGCTCACCGTGTACGCCACCGCCGTACTGCTTTCGCTCGCCGCCTACTTCGCCCTGCCGTTCCGCGCCAGCACCCTCGCGATGGTTATCGGCCTCGGCCCGCTGACCCTGCTGCGTCCGCTCGCCATCGCCGCCGCTTGCCTCGGCGGAGTCCTCAACGGCGGAGGTACGTCCGCCCTGCTGGTCGGCGCAATCGCCGGCGCCGCCGTGCTGTGCGTCGAACCTGTGGTGCACCGGCGCTGGTACCACCACGTGTGGTAGGCGACCTGGGTGACGTCGTGCGGTCTCCACCGAGCGTCACTGCGATGGCTGACAGCCGGTGCTGCCCCAGCGTGAACGGTCCGACCTGGCCCCACTTCGGGGCTGGTGCGGCAATTGTTCCGGACCACCGGGACGCCACCCACCGGCGAATCGGTCAGCCGTCGCACATGACGGCCATGCACCCGGCGGGACGCAGTCCCGCAGTGAGCCCGTCCCGCACGGCGGCGGGGGCGGGGCGAGCCAGGGC